>JAMCVO010000396.1:926-2842 GCA_023475715.1 Actinomycetota bacterium | reverse complement strand
TTAATATTATCATTAACATATGATTCTATCTGCTGCAACCACTGCTGCTGCAACCACTGCTGCCGAAACAACTGCAGCACCTGCAGTAGAATATAAAATCGCAGTATATTTTCCGTCTCCTCATCCTTATTTTGAGTCAGTAAAAAAGGGTTTAGCGAAATTTACTGAAGATTTCGGCGTTGAAGTATTTAAAAGTTCTAACAATTTATATACCCAGGATACGGAAAATATTTTTCTTGAAGGACTGGTAGCAGATGGTTACAATGCTATACTGACCGCAGGTATGGATCCTTCCGGTACAAATGCAATTATCGAGGAAATAGCTGCAAAAGGAATACCTGTAATTAACTATGCCACTACCGTTGGTGACCCAACGCCAGCTGCATTTAATCTTGCTACAAACGTAAAAGCAGCTGCAATGGCTTCAACTGAAGAAGTAATCAAAGGAATGGGTGAAAAAGGTGGTTTGTTAGACATCCTTGAATATGTTGAAGACCCAAATACTGTACTCAGAAGAGAGGGTGTTGAAGAAGTTGTAGCTAAATACCCGGATGTAAAAATTGTACAAACAATTGGAGACATGAATGCAGTTGAAGAGAGCACTGAAAAAATAAACAATGCTTTAGCTGCTCTTGGTGATGAGGTAAATGGTATGGTTACTACAGGTTACAATCCTACTGTAGCAAGCGCCCAGATCCTTACCGAAATGAAAAATTCCAAGATATCTTATGTTGGTATAGATGATGATCCAATAGTATTGGAAACTATAAGAAATGGCTATATGATTGGTAGTTTTGGTCAAAATCCTTATTATCAGGGTTACGTTGGTTGCTGGCTTTTAAAACAAATACTTGACGGTAAAGCTTTAAAACAAAATAGCAATTTTATCGATACCTACGGTGTAATTATCAAGAAAGATAATATTGATACTTTTTCTGATGAGTTATGGAAAGCTGCAACTGACGCTGTAAATGGCGGGCTTGATAAATACTTTGAATAAAATACTGATCAAGAGAATTTGATATCTTAAGTATTGGGGGGTATATAAATTGTTAGAACTTTTAAAAATAAGTAAATCTTTCCCTGGTGTAAAAGCACTGGATGACGTATCGATTAAGTTTAATGAAAGTGAAATTCATGCATTGCTTGGAGAAAATGGAGCCGGGAAAAGTACGGCAATGAAAATCATTTGCGGTGTTTATAAACAGGATTCCGGAAGCATTATTTTTAACGGTAAAGAACTGGTATTGAATAATTTTATTGATGCAATGAAACAAGAAATAAATATTGTGAATCAGGAAATTCAGGTTTTAAGCAATAGGACTCTTACTGAGAATATAATGCTTGATAAAATGCCCACGTTTAAGAAAGTCGGTATAGTCAGGTGGCGCCAAGCCCATAAAATTGCTGAAAAATACCTGGAACTTGTTGGACTAAATATGCCCCCCACTCAAAATATCAATACTTTAAGCGTCGCACAAAAACAACTGGTTGAAATTGCCAAAGCTTTATCATCAAATGCAAAAATATTACTTCTTGATGAACCAACATCAGCATTATCTCTAAATGAAGTCGAGCATCTTTTTGGTATTCTTGGAAAATTAAAAGAAAAGGGAATTATTATTATCTTCATTACACATAAACTGGAAGAAGTAATTAACCATTGCGATAAGGTTACAGTCTTAAGGGATGGTAAAGTTATTGGCACAAAAAACGTTAGTGAAGTTGATAAAGCAGCAATAGTACAAATGATGATTGGCAGAGAAGAGCAGATAGAATCATATGTTAATGATAATATTAATAATAAAAACAATCCCTCGTCTTTTCTGTTTTCAGTAACATAACCAATACCGAATCTATACAATGCATCAGCAATGGATTTAATCCTGGCTTGCTTTCCGTTAACAAAAATTTCC
>JAMCVO010000396.1:0-916 GCA_023475715.1 Actinomycetota bacterium | reverse complement strand
TAATAAAAAAGTACTGGAAATTAAGAATTTCTCAAAGGGTAAAAAGGCTAAAAATATAAGTTTTCATTTATTTGAAGGAGAAATATTAGGTTTCTATGGATTGATTGGTTCAGGCAGGACAGAACTTGCAAGAATGATTGTTGGTGAGGATCCAGTAGAAAAAGGGGAAATTTTTGTTAACGGAAAGCAAGCCAGGATTAAATCCATTGCTGATGCATTGTATAGATTCGGTATTGGTTATGTTACTGAAAACAGAAAAGACGAGGGATTGTTTTTATTATCATCTCTTGTAACAAATGTTTGCATTACTATTTGGCCCAAGATTTCCAGCAGGTTTTTTAGATTTGTCAGTAAAAAGAGAGAAAGAGAAATGGCTGCAGATATGGTTAAAAAAATAGATATCAGAACTACAGGACTGGATCAAATTGTTAATAAATTAAGTGGTGGCAATCAGCAAAAAGTCAGTATAGCGAAGTGGCTCATTTCAGACAGCAATATCCTGATATTTGATGAACCGACTATTGGTATAGATATTGGCGCAAAGGAAAGCCTTCATGAATTAATTTATAATTTAGCAGTTAAAGAGAAAAAATCAATTATTTTAATTTCATCAGATATGCCGGAAATGATTAAGCTTGCAAGCAGGATTCTGGTATTTAGAGAAAATGAAATAGTGGGAGAGATAAAAAATTATAATAAATCTTTGGATCAGTATGATGTTATAAGCAGGCAGATCGGTGCCCACTTAGCATAGATGTGCACTTTTTTGTTACTGCGGAGGTTAAAAGACCAATGAAATTATTAAGCTCTGGAGAGCAAAAAGAATTAATAGGGAAAGCTTACGAAAATAGAATAAAACGGTTAGTATATCTATTACTGAAAAGCATCCGCCTAAATGAACTGACCCACATCGCTC
>JAMCVO010000320.1 GCA_023475715.1 Actinomycetota bacterium | reverse complement strand
ATTGATACATGAATATTTTGGTGTTGACCTTGAAACATTATGGAACACTATTAAAAATAGATTACCTGAAATAAAAGAACCGGTAGAAGAAATATTGAATAGTTTTAACACTAAAAAATAACAGTTACCCTGTTTTTGGTCAAGAGTCTGTTTTTGGTGAAGAGCCGAACCGTGCAGAACCTTGATTGGCTTTGAAGATGTTATCTATTATATAGAAAATGAAAAGTTATGCGCCATATTAAAGAATAAAAATCAGGTAAAATATCCTGGCCAAAAAATATATGTAGTTGAAATAAATAATTATGTATATCTGGTGCCCTTTGTTGAAACTGAAAAAGAAGTATTCTTAAAAACAATCATTCCCAGCAGAAAGGCTACAAAAAAATATCTGGAGGCAAATAATGAAATATAAACTGGACAGTGAAGAAAAAGAAATATTAAATGACTATGAAAATGACGAGTATGTTGAAATATCTGATATGGAAAAAGAAATAGAAAAACATACAGAATATGCCAAGGCAACATTTCTTAAAAATAGAAGAATAAATATTCGCATATCTCAAAGAGATCTTGAATATATTCAAAGGAGAGCTCTTGAGGAAGGCATTCCATACCAGACCTTAATTGCAAGTCTTATTCATAAATACATATCCGGAAAACTCATTGAAAAAGATAAAATATTAATAAATAACTAAATACTGGTAAAAAACCAAGAATAAATTATAATTCTCTAAGATTTGTTCTTGTTGCATTTTTTTGCAAATGGTCTGATATTATTGCTGCCAGTTTTTTTATCCCTATTTTTTGCCAATCGGCAATCATAATGGTTTACCTTTCCTTCTAGGTCTTGTCCTATTTCTGTAATACTTCTGAATTTCTTTTTCAGGCAGATATTCCATTGCTCTTTGAATTAATGCTTTTAATTCTTTTAAAAAGGCATATCTTGGATTAAACTGATAAAGTCTTGTCTTGCCAACTATTAAACTAACTACAACCCCTCCATCCTCAAGACGCTTAAGCTGCTGCTGGATTCCATTTACAGGTATGCCAAACAGTTTTGCAAGCCCTGCGGGGTATGCCTGCCCATAAGCCTCAAGGGCAAATAAAATTTTTTCTACAGTTACATTACCAAATACAGGTTCCAGCATATTTTAAATCCTTTACCATATTTTATGTTTATATTATCATAATTTATGGTATATATAAATATAACTTATTAGATGCTTTTAATTTTATAGAGAGTCCATTTAAATGACATACATACCGAAATGGCTGGGCATAGTAGACAGAGTTAGAACTAAATTGTTAAGTTTAAATGGTATTTTTTATACCTGAATTAAACTTTTACCTTAAATAATATTCAAACATTTTTGCTTTTTAAATAATTTTGCTAAACTTTATGTCTTAATCAAAAATTATTTGGAGATGAATAAATGGATATCTGGAAATATTATGGTATTACACATAAGAAGCACGTAGTCTTAAATCCCATGAGTATAGATAAACTTGATGGATTGTTTTCATTATTAAATTTTAAACCAGGGTCAAAGGTCCTGGATATTGCCTGCGGTAAAGGAGAATTTTTAATAAGGTTAGTTGAATTATTCAATATTTCCGGCATCGGAGTGGATATTTCACCTTATTTTTTAAAAGATTGCAAAGAAAAGAAAAATGAAAGAATTCCCAGCTCTGATATTAAATTTCTAGAAATAAATGGAGCAAAATATAGTCCTAAAATAAATGAATTATTTGACTTAACTATGTGTATTGGTGCCAGCTTTATTTATGATGGATTTATAGGAACAATAAATGCATTGAAGAAGATGACTAAACCAAATGGAATGATTATTTTAGGAGAACCTTACTGGTTAAAAGAACCAGATGAAGAATATCTTAAAATGAGTGGAATAAAAAAAGAAGAATATAATTCACATTATGGAAATATAGATATTGGTGAAAAAGAAGGATTAAAATGTATATATACCCTTGTAAGCAACCATGATGATTGGGACCATTATGAAACCCTGCAATGGTGGTCAGCTTATGATTATATAGCTGTTAATCCTGATGACCCGGATAATTCTGAACTATCAAGCGAAATAGAAAAAGCAAAAATGCAATATCTGTTATACGGCAGAGATACTTTTGGCTGGGCAATATATGTTTTTAAAAAACAATAAAAATCGATTTAGTTTGGCTGGGGAGAGAGGATTCGAACCCCTGCTATACGGGCCAGAGCCGCATGTCCTACCGCTAGACGACTCCCCATTAAAAATGAAATTTAACATCACTGGAAGATTGCAAACAAAATGATAACATATTTTGCGGTAATTAAAAATTGAAGGTTAGCTAGTTTTTTGTTTTTCTTATAAAAAAGATAAATTTGTCTTTATCTTTTTCAATTTTAAGGAGTTCATTTCCGGTTGTCTTGGCCCAACTTTTCATATCTTCCTCAGAAGCAGGATCATCTGTTGTAACCTCAAGAATTTGCCCTTGCTTTATGCTGTCTATTTTTTTTCGGATTTCAAAAATAGGAGCAGGGCAGTAAAGACCCATACAGTCCAGAAATTCATCGGCCAAAATTACATTTTTATTGTTAATATCCATTACTTAAAAACCTATTTTCTTTACAATTATTCTCAAACCAATTTAAGGAATTAATTAACTCTGTCCACATTCAGGACAGTTAGTTGCTTCCGAAGGTATAGGTGTTCCGCAGTACTTACAGTATTTTATAGGGGTATGACAGGAAGCACAGAATGGAAGCTCTTTTTCTTCAATTTCTCCATCACAGAAAGGACATTTACATTTTTGATTTTCTTTATTTTCATTAGCCCTGAATT
>JAMCVO010000058.1 GCA_023475715.1 Actinomycetota bacterium | reverse complement strand
AGTGCAGGGATAATTTTCCCATTTTTGATACCGTTTCGAAAATAATCAGCTCCTAATTCATTTGAAATAAATACTTTGTCCAAATAGCCGGCTAAAGAATTGACTTCACATTCAACATCTATTTCATCTGCTTCGACAAGGTAATTAAAACAAGCTTCTGCCACAGGAGCTGTTTTTACTAATTGAGGGGTTAGTTTAAATAAATCACGAAATAAAGTTCCGGTCTTGAGTAATTTATTTTGAAGAGGGGGGAATCGCATATAGCATTGTGCCAATATTTCAATTACTCTGGTTATAAATTTTGACTGTTTCCCATTTATCTGCCACAGCATTACACTGTCGATCAAAAAAGTTTTCCTGAAATGTGTTTCGCTTAAATGTACGGTATTGCAAGTGGATGGAAAATATGTCATTAACCCATTTTTTAAAGCTATATTGCCTATCCCTGTTCCTTCTTGAACAATGCTCGTATCCTTATATTTGACTAAAATGCCTCTTGATATCCCCAGGGAAATACCTTCCCCTTGGTAGGAATCATCATAATAATAAACAATATCCTTCATTTTGTTAGTCTCAAGTTGGTGGAGATGAGCGGAGTTGGACCGCCGACCTCTTGTCTGCCAGACAAGCGTTCTCCCACTGAACTACATCCCCACTAATTTAAAAGCATTTTAACCTCATGAATTATTGAATCTTTGGAAATCTCTTCATAATCCAGCAGCTCATAAGGTTTACCGCTTAAAGGAACCTTCCTGACTGCAAGAATTTTAAATCTACACGGTGTCTCAAGCTCGCTGATAACTGCCTCTCCAAGACCGCCTTGTGCATAATGATCCTCGACTGTAATAATAGATTTAGTTTCAATAGCAGCATCATTTATTGTCTTTTTGTCGAGAGGTTTGATACTGTAAAGGTCTATTATCCTTATAAATATTTCTTCTTTTTTTAGTTCTTCGTATGCTTTTAATGCTTCGTGCACAGTAATTCCTGCTGTAATCACACTTGCAATATCTTTTTCGCTTTTCTTTAATATTTTGCTTCCGCCAATTACAAAATCTTCCTCTGACTTATAGATCAAAGGAGTTTCCATTCTTGTAGTCCTTATATAAACATTCCCGAAGTGAGATGCTGCCTTCTCCACCAGTTTCATTGTAGATATCCCATCACATGGATACAAGACAACAGAATCTTGCAATGTTCTGAACATGGCTATGTCCTCAAGACCCATTTGAGATACACCGTCTTCTCCTATTGATACTCCTGCATGCGAACCTGCAAACTTTATATTTGAATTTGAATACCTGCTCATTCTTATCTGATCAAAAGCACGGGTTAAAAAAGCTGCAAAAGAAGATGCAAATGGGATCTTTCCTCTCAGTGACAGCCCTATGGCAGCTCCCGCCATGTTCTGCTCTGCAATATACATTTCAAAAAATCTCGTAGGTATTTTATTTTTAAAAATTTCCGAAAAAGTGGAATTACTGACTTCAGCATCAAGTACAACCATTGAGGGAAATTTTGGAAACATATTCACCAGTGCTATTCCGTATGCCTTTCTGGTAGAAATATTTCCATCTTCTACTTCAATTTTCTCAAAATCTATTTTTTGTTTTGCTGGTTCAAGATCTTTTGGTTTAAGTATTTCCCCCCTGATGTCTTTATCAACTTCTCCCAATTCAATAATAGCTGCCTGAGCCTGTTCTTTTGATAATGCCTTGCCATGCCAGCCATTTTTATCTTCTAAAAGATTGACTCCTTTGCCTTTTATGGTCTCGGCAATAATCATGACAGGACTTCCGGTAGTTTCAATAGCTTCTTTGTACGCATCAGCAATTTCAGATATATCATAACCGTTAATTTCCAAAGTCTTCCAGCCGAATGCTGAAATTCTTTTTTCATATGCAGCAGTATTCTTGCCATATAATGTTTCACCTCTTTGCCCTAAACCATTAACGTCAATTATTCCGATAAGGTTATCGAGTTTATAATGCTCAGCAAGTTGAATTGCTTCCCACTGTGATCCCTCACTCATTTCACTGTCTCCCAAAAGGACAAAGGTATTATAAGGCAATCTGTCAATATAACTGGCATTCAGAGCCATCCCTACACCTATAGATAATCCTTGCCCCAGAGAACCTGTTGCGGCTTCACTATAAGGAAATCTTAGTGTAGGATGTCCTTCGAGCCTGCTACCAAATTTTCTAAGTGTTAAAAGCTCTTCCGGTTTTAATGCATCTGCCGCCATCCATAGTGAATAAAGCAAGGGTGACGCATGTCCCTTGGAAAAAATAAGCCTGTCGTTATTACAAAAATCAGGCTCATCAACCCTGTATCTGAAAAATCCGCCAAATAAAAGAACTACCATCAATTCCACTGCAGATAATGATGAGGTGGTATGCCCTGAACCTGCGTTTGTTGTGGACATTAAAATATAATATCTTATAAGATTTGCCAGCTTTTTTATTTTATTGACGTTAATCATTTTTCAGTTGTTTTTTATTATATAGTTAAAAAAATTCCGATTAATTAAGGTCCTAAAATTTATAAAGTATAATTAATATAATTAACTGATAATATACAATCAGCTTGAGCAAAAGGAAAGAAAAATAGGTATTTTAAAAAATGCTTTTAAAATTGCCGGGGTTTTTAGTCAAAAATTCTATTTAGTACTGCTATTCAACTTTTTTTTATATCTTGATATAGCTTCATTTTCAGTTAATTTTAATAATTCAATAAAATTTTCAGGAAGTAGCGCCCCTCTGGTAACCGCAAGCCCGTCAACATCGGAAATCTTAATAATTGCTCTTGCATTTTCCAAATTTACACTCCCGCCATACAGTATCCTT
>JAMCVO010000532.1 GCA_023475715.1 Actinomycetota bacterium | reverse complement strand
GTTGTAATTCCCGGTATTACAACTGACGCTTTCTATATAAGCATGAAGAGAGGCGTTGAGCAGAAGGCTAAAGAATTAGGCATCAACATAATTTATCAGGGTGCACCTGAGTGGGATTATACAAAGCAGATCCCGATAATTGAAAGCATGATAGCAAAGAAGGTTGACCTGATAATAACTGCACCTACAAATGCGGAAACCATGATAGTAGTTTTGAAGAAAGCTGTAGATTCAGGCATCCCGGTTATAACGGTTGATACCAATATAAAAGATGACAGCTTTATAGTTTCCAACATAACTTCAGACAATTTACAGGGCGGTAAGGTTGCTGCCGGTACACTTGCAAAAATATTAGGTTCAAAAGGTGAAGTTGCGTTAATTAACACCAAACCGGGAATTACAACAACAGATGACAGGCAGAATGGATTTATAGAAGCATTAAAAACTTATCCGGATATGAAACTTGTGAGTTCCCAGTACTGTAATGACCAGGCAGAAACAGCGGCAGCACAGATTCAGAACATCTATCTTGCACATCCGAATCTGAAAGGTGTGTTTGCTTGCAATGTTGTATCTGCTAATGGTGTACAGGCGGGACTCAAGGCTAAAGGTTTAACCGGTAAAATTGCATTGTTTGCGTATGATGCAGGCCCGGCACAGGTAGAAGGCTTAAAGGCCGGCTATATTACCGCGCTGGTCGTTCAAAAACCCCTTGCTGAAGGTTCAACAGCAGTTGAATATGCATACTACTACCTGACCGGACAGAAAGATAAGGTTGAAAAGCATAAACTTATTCCTGCCGTTATAGCTACCAAGGAAAATATGAATGATCCGGACGTCAGCAAATGGTTCTATACTACTGATTAATAAAAACTCCGGGAGTACTTCCCTTATTGAGTATAAGGGAAGTACTCTTCTTCATGCTCTGCCATTACTCACATATTATTTACATGCCCGGACGGGAATGGTATAATTAAATTAGTTAAATGGTTTAAACCATAGTTTCATTATCCGAGGTGGAAGCTTGGTACATTCATACTTTAACAACTTGAGGAACAGACTAATCTTATATTTTGTATTATTGATTATTATTCCAATCAGTACGGTTGCTCTTTTTTCATTTTTCAGGCAGAATAAACTCCTTATCAATGATACCACCCTGTATTTACAGCAATCAGTGGACCAAATGAATAAATTATTGGAAGAAAAGCTTGTTGAAGTTGATAAAAGGACATGGGCTCTTGTATCAAACGATTCATTAAGTGTTTTTAATGAACCCTATGAAAACATGTCTTATGATCACTATAAAAGGTTTTATAGCTTTAAAAAGGATATCCTGCTGTCGGTTATCGGTGACAGGACTGATGTCCAATCTGCCAACTTTATATCGGGTAACGGAAACATATTTTCTTCAAAAACCATATTTATTAAACCCGAATATATCAGTAAAGATATAGAGAAAAAGATATTTCTTAAATTAGGTAAAAGACCGTTAAAAATGCTGTGGATGGGGGAGGAACGTCCGTATATCCTCGATGAGGAAGCATTCAAATCAGGATCCCGGTACCAGGATGTCCCTGTAAAAAGCCATGCGAGCATCATGGCTGTGAGAAAAATAATTAATGCTAAAACCGGTGCCGAACAGGGAATCATTATTATAAACTTTAAGGAAGGATTTCTTGCAAAAATTGTAGGGACAAGTATTGCAGGCATGAAGGCCAATCTATTGATTGTAGATGATGAGAACAGATACCTGCTTACCGGTTCCCCGTTCATGCTGTTTAAGCACGCAGAACCCGAGGTAATAAAACTCATTTCGGATTCCCTGTCGGGATATGGGAAAATAGAACTTTCCGGGGAAAAATATATAGGAGTTTACAGCACATCAATAAACAGTGGGTGGAAAATATTGGCATTAATAACAGAAAAAGAACTTCTGGCAAAGAATAAAGGGTTGTTTAAGTACACCCTTCTACTCATATCACTTGGGGGGCTGGCATTCATAGGAGTCTCCATATTTGCGGCCTTTTGGATTTCCTGGCCAATCACCAGGCTGACAAAAGTTATGGAAACGGCAGCAGACGGTGACCTGGGGGTCAGAATAAAGATTAATGCCATTGATGAGATTCAAAAGTTGGCCGGAAGTTTTAATAAAATGATGGTAAGAATTCAAAAACTGGTAGAAAAGAACAGTGCTATTGAAAAGGAAAAGAACCTCGCAGAGATAAAAGCGCTGCAGATGCAAATAAATCCCCATTTTCTTTATAATACCTTGAACTCAATATACTCCCTCTCCAGGCAGTATGATGTGAAGCCCATTATGGATATGACCTATTCATTATCAAATTTGTTTAGAATCAGTTTTTCCCAGAATGAGGACCTGATTACAATCAGGGATTCAATTGAACATCTTGAGCATTATATAACAATACAGAAGATAAGGTTTAAAGATAAATTTAATGTGATATATGATATTGAAGAGGAAGTGTACGGCTTTAAAATTCCCAGGCTTATGATTCAGCCGCTTGTGGAAAATTCAATAGTTCACGGGATAGAGAAAAAGAAGGGCAGGGGTGAAATTAATATAATAGCTTATAAAATTGATGGAATGATAAAAGTTATATTTCAGGATGACGGAGTGGGAATCGATGAAGAAAAGCTGGAAAAAATCAGGGAAGTATTGGAAAACAATGAAGTTAAAAATAAAGAGGATATGATTGCACTCCGAAATGTAAATCGAAGATTAAAGCTTAATTATGGCGACAGGTTTGGGTTGAACATTTTTAGCGTAAAGGGCAAAGGTACAACTGTTGAACTGCTCCTCCCGGAGTGCAATCATATCCTCTT
>JAMCVO010000345.1 GCA_023475715.1 Actinomycetota bacterium | reverse complement strand
CGTGATTTTATTGAAATAGGTACCAGCACACAGAAAGTCGCTGATTTTCTTAATGCATGTGTACTTGGCAGGATGAATATAATTGCATCCGGTGGAACCGGTACTGGAAAAACAACCACATTAAACGTACTGTCATCTTTTATTCCGGGAGAAGAAAGGATAATAACCATTGAAGATGCTGCTGAATTACAAATGCACCAGCGTCATGTGCTTAAATTGGAATACAGGCCCCCAAACATTGAAGGAAAAGGCGAAATAACCATAAGAGATCTGGTGAGGAACTCATTGCGGCCCGACAGAATAATAGTAGGTGAGGTCAGGGGAGGAGAAGCGCTGGACATGCTGCAGGCAATGAATACAGGTCATGATGGAAGTTTAAGCACCGTACACGCTAATTCTCCAAGAGATGTACTTTCAAGACTTGAAACAATGGTATTGATGGCAGGAATGGATCTGCCTATAAAGGCAATAAGGGAACAGGTCTCATCGGCTATTAATTTGATAGTGCATATGAACAGATTAAAAGATGGTACGAGAAGATTTGTAAAAATAACCGAGGTCCAGGGTATGGAGGGCGATGTTATCACCCTGCAGGATCTTTTTGTTTTTGATTTTTCCATGGGTATAGACAGCAGGGGAAGATTTAAAGGCCGGATTAAATCAACAGGGTTAAAACCAAGGTTTCTTGATAAATTAAGTGAATCCGGTATTGAAATACCCAATGAAATCTTTGAAAAAGAGATCTGATATAAAGTTCATTTAATAAAATTGTTTAATAAGACAAACGTATTATGGTAAAAAAATCTTTTTTTAGATTTTGTACAATAATTATAATAGCAGTTTTATCTGTATTTATATTTCTTACAATTAATCCGCTATTTCTAAAAGCAGAGACTTCCCCAGACTCGGATATTGTCTTAAAAAGACTATATTCTGATGAATTTCCAAAGATAATTTTTTATATAGATTTTAAGGAAGGATCACAGATAGGTTCTCTGGATTTAAAGAACGAGGATCTGAAAATAGTTGAAAATGGACAGGAGGTTAAAAGCTTCCTTGTTGAAAAAGTGGATACAATAAAAGAGCCAATAGGAGTAGTGCTTGCTCTTGATACCAGTGGAAGTATGAAAGGAGAACCAATAGAAGCTGCAAAAATAGCTACAAGTCTTTTTATTGACGAAATGAGGAAAATAGATCAATTTGCAGTTGTAGGTTTTTCTGATGATATAAAAGTTTACTCATCCTTTACTAAAGACAGGCAACAGCTCAAAAACTCTATTGCTCAGGTGGAAGCAAAAGGTGAGACATCATTATTTGACGGTATTGATATATCAGTCGATCAGTTCAAGGACCTTGGTATAAAATATAAATATGTAGTTGTGCTTTCTGATGGTATGGATACTGTCAGTAAATTAAAATATACCGACATTATAAACAAAGCTAAGAAAGAAAATGTAACAATATATTCAATAGCGCTGCTCTCCAAAGACTATAATCCTGCAAATTTAAGTGAAATATCCGGAAGCACCGGTGGCGAAATGTTAATTGCAGCAAGTACCGGTGAGTTGAAAGAGTTGTATGGTAATATCTCCAGAAAGATAAGGAACCAGTATAAAATATCATATACAAGTCTGTGGCCCAATGTGGAGACAATAAAGTCTGATATATTTATAGAAAAATCGGGTGCTAGTGATTCCATAACGTTATCTTATAAAAATCCTTATTTTGCACCCCAGCCAACAAGAACAGTAAATGAACAGCCTGCATCTTATTTAAAATATCTTAATATATGGTGGATAAGACTGATAATTTATATTGCAATATTTATCTGTATACTGATGTTTTTATATGCTTTAATCCTTATAATTTTCCGTCCAAAACCTGTGTTGAAAAAGAAAACAGAAATCTATGGCTCTAAAACTCAGGTAAGTATTAGTTCAGATCAGGATACCGATCAGGACAAAGTCAGACACGGTATCTTTGGAAGGCTTTCAGGTTTGACTTCAAAAGTCGCTACAAAAAGAGGTTTTGTAGAATTATTTGATCTCAAACTTGAAAGGGCAGGCTTAAAGATCAGGGGTTCGGAATTTATGACCTTGCAAATAATCTCAGTGCTGGTTATAGGTATTTTAATTCAATTATTTGTAAAAAATGCTTTTCTTACAGCAGCGGTTGTCTTTCTTTTAATTATAGTACCTTTTCTATTTATAAATATTTTGATTGCAAGAAGGATCCAAAAGTTTGATGAACAGCTTCCTGATACATTGCAGCTTATCAGCGGTGCCCTCAAAGCTGGTTATAGTTTTAACCAGTCAATCAACATGGTTGTGGATGAGACAAAACCGCCAATATCCGATGAATTTGCAAGAGTTTTAAATGAGGTAAGGATGGGTTTGCCTGAAAAAGAGGCACTTGAAAATTCTGCAAACAGGATAGGCTCTTCACATTTTGCCTGGGTGGTTATGGCCATAAATGTTCAGAGAGAAGTTGGGGGAAACCTCTCAGAGATAATGGAAATAATTGCAGATACAATAAGGGAAAGAGCCAGGGTTATGAACCAGATCAAGGCCCTGACTTCCGAGGGCCGGCTTTCAGCTGTAATTTTGATTGCTTTACCTATAGTACTGGGCATTATACTGTTTACGATAAACAGGGCATATATAGGTTTGCTTTTTACAAATAGGATTGGACTTGTAATGGTTGCTTTTTCGGCATTCTTAATGATAACCGGAATAATATGGATATTAAAGATTGTAAATGTTAAATATTAAAATAATTATATAACTAAAATTTAAATTATCTTAAAATTAAGGACTAATAGATGTATTTATATATTATAATTGGAGCTGTT
>JAMCVO010000173.1 GCA_023475715.1 Actinomycetota bacterium | reverse complement strand
TTATTCTTTAATTATAAGGAGGAAAACATCAGAAAAAGAATGTAAAAAAAACAGGTAAATTAAGAAATCTTTTTTATGATTATTTTATTAATCTCATTTAAATCATTGCCGAATCTGTTTATAATCCATAGACAACCCAAAGCAAATTATTGATCTGTCCGCAAGTTGCCAAAGAGGGTTTTTCAGTATAAAGTCAGACTTTTACAAGCTTTTTGCCGACAACCGGATAACTAAACAAAATAAGAAATGCAGCAAATAAAAACAACAGCTCATATCTTATTAATTTTTCAATTCCGATAATATCTGCAACCTTACCCAGAAAAATCATGGTAACGCCAGCAAGTCCGGAGCTAAGCCCCAGTATAAGAGATGATGCCAGGCTCACGTTCCCCGGAAGCATGTCCTGTACCATCCTTATGCATACGGGCTGCATAGATACCAAAAAAACACCGCTTAATATAAAAAGTACAATTGAGGCAATCCCGTTTGTTTGAAATATAAAGTATAGAAGCGGAATTGAAACAATAAGTGCTATCTGTATTAAAATATACCCGTTTTTAAATCTGTCATATAGAAATCCTGTTAGTACTCCTCCGCTTCCCCCCAATGTACCAAACAATAAAAGTATAATCCCGATATTTATTAATGATACATTAAATCCGGTAAAATATAAGGGCATGTAATTTATCAGGGTAATCCATAAAATATATAAAGAATAGACTGAAAAAATAAGAGTAAAAATCAAAAACAATTTTCTCCGGCTCATTCTTATTATTTTTGAAAAAAATCTTAGATCTTTTGATGCTGATACGGTTTTTTGTTTTTTAGGAACAAACCTCAATAAAACAATTGCGATGACTATCCCGGGAATCATTGCAAACGGGGTAAAATTTATTCCTATTTTTTTTAAAATGAGTATTATAAGCAATGAGCCAAATGCTGCTCCGAAATTACCCCCGAAACTTATTATGGAAGAATAAAAGCCTTTTTTATTTCCACCATAATATGCTGCTACCGCAGCACTTGCCGGATGATATGCCGCAACACCAAGATTACCTAAAAATAAAGACAAAATAATTATCCAGTAATTGGGAATTATTCCTACAAAACTAAGAAAAATCGATGTTATAATCGGCCCGGCAATAATAAAATATTTTAATCCATAGCGGTCGGACAGATATCCAAAAAGCGGGGCAAAAAGACTGTTTGCAATCATGCTTGTTGCTCCAAATAGACTTACTTTAAAAAGTGAAAGACCGAATTTTAAAGTAAGAAGAGGAATCAGTCCAACATAAAAACTCTGATATATATCTATCAGGAAGTGGCTTCCGGTTGCAAGCCCTATTTGTAATTTGTTGGCGCCTGTTTTTTTTGTCTTTGTCTGCAAAACATTTTCTTCTATTTATATTTTATAAGTATAAGCTTTTATCTGATGATTTTATTTCTTAGATAATGACCCATAAGATAAGAAACTACCTCTAACTTTTCATAATCAATATCGCCATCGGAATATATTATTTTTTCATCTGCATTTACATTTAATACTTCTCCGATAAATACATCGTGAGTTCCAAGATGAATAGTATCTTTTACCCTGCATTCTATATTAACTGCACACTCCTTAATCATGGGAGTATTTACTGCCATCCCTTTTTCTTTAGTAAGCTTCATTTCCTTAAACTTGTCAAAACCCCTTCCTGATTTTGTTCCGCAGAAATCACAGGCATCTATCATTTTTTCGTTGGGAATATTTATTACAAATTCTTTTGAGGAGCTGATAAGCTCATGGCTATATCTTGAAGGTCTTATGGAAATTGAGATCATGGGAGGATTGCTGCAGACAGTTCCTGCCCATGCAAGAGTAATTATATTATCTTTAACACCGTTGGAACAAGAAACAAGCACCACTGGATTGGGGTACAGCCTTTCAGGATTTCCGATTGATTTTTTCACTTTTTACCTTCCTTAAAATATTATAATGATTATTCTAGCTGCAGATATCAAAATAAAATTTCAGCTTTTCCAATATATTTTCTCTGATTTCTTCATTTTAAATAAAGCTGCAAATACCTTCAAGCCTTTCCCTAAAAATGGTCCTTATTTGATGAAATAAAAGAATTGAATCTTTATTTAATGATATAATTCCTTTTTCTAAAAACATTTCAGTAGGATAAATCTTTCTTCCAGTTATACTCTTTAAACCAGTTTAAAAAGCAGTGTTTTTATAATCTTTCACAACAAAGCATTATTTATTAAAATTAATTTGCAAATATTATAGTAGCTGTTCGCGAATTTCCTGAATCTATAATCCCTATCCCAACCCGATTGAAAGCCCCGTTTAATATATTGTCCCTGTGAGAAGAGCTGGACATCCACATATTTAAAATAGCACCTTCCGAGCCATTAGCCGAAGGTGAGCATTGAAAGATGTTTTCACCTGCAACCTGCCATCCGAAACCATTTTCATTCAATATGGTAAAGATATTTTTGCCCTCAGGAGTAGTATGGGAAAAATAATTCCTGTTAATCATATCCGCACTTCTGGATCTTGCTGTATTCGATAATGATGGGTCTAATGAAAGTTGGCCAATCCCATATTGCGCCCTGATATTATTAACAGCATTAAATAAATTATTTTCAATGCTGCTGACAGCAGAATTTGTATTAGATGTTACCGTATAAGAACAGGAATCTGAAGAATTAAGGGAACCGGAGTTAATTCCGTAAGAATCACATAATGTTTTAAATTCAACTGAATTAACAAAACCTGCCAATACGTACTGTCTGCTGCCCCCATTTGCCATTACTCCCAACCAGCTGCTGTAACCTCCGGTATCCGGCTGCCTGTTAAAGAA
>JAMCVO010000342.1 GCA_023475715.1 Actinomycetota bacterium | reverse complement strand
AAGTACCGCCCGGTTAGTCTTCTTGACTGAGGAGTCTATAGTATCAATGTCAAGAGGTTTGATTGTCCTTGGATCAACAACCTCAACACTTATATTTGTGATGACGAGGTTTTAATAAGAGTGAAAGCTGCCGGTGTATGTGGCACAGACATACATATATTTTATGACAAATATCCTTATTGGCCTCCTGTAGTACTTGGCCATGAGTTTTCAGGTATTATAGAAAGAACTGGAAAAAATACTAAACAGTTTAAAGTTGGAGACAGAGTGACGGCTGAACCACAACAAGGAGCTTGTGGTGTTTGTAGGTATTGTAAGCTTGGACTAATCCATCTTTGTAGCTTCAAAAGATCCCCTGGCTGGGGAATTGATGGAGCTATGGCCGAATATATAAAATTACCGTATAAACTTTTACATAAACTTCCTGATAATATATCATTTATTGAGGGTGCAATAATAGAACCAGTTACTACTGTTACCCATGCAATAATCGAGAGGGGTAAAATAAAACCTGAAGACTTTGTAGTTATCATTGGTCCAGGGCCAATGGGCCTAATTGCTGCGCATATTGCTAAAGCATATGGAGTAAAAAATATTATAATTACTGGAATTAACCAAGACGAAAAATACCGCTTAAAAGTAGCCAGAAAGCTAAAAATAGATTATGTTATTAATGCCAAAAAAGTTAATTTAAAAGATTTTATTTTTCAAAAAACAGATGGCTATGGTGCAGATTTTGTAATAGATACAAGTGGTAATGAAAATGCAATAAATTATGCTATTGATGTCTGCTCTAAAAGAGCAAAACTTGTGGCATTTGGATTTACGGGAAAGGATAGCATAAATATAGCCTGGGATAAGTTGATATTTAATGAAATAAATATTATTACTTCAATGAGCTCAACATATAATTCTTGGAAATATACAATAGAGTTACTAGAGCAAAGAAAAATAAGTCTGGAAAAAATAGTATCAGATGTTTTTCCTATGTCAAAATATAGAGAAGCATTTGACAAGGTAATTAATAAAGATAGACTCAAGATTGTATTAGTTCCTGATAGCGAATTTGAAAAGTAGTTAAGTTTCCAGATATAATTATTTAATGTATTGTTAACTGGGACAAGCATTCTGCCAGATATCTTGTGAGGGATTTCAATTCCTTTTTCAATATTTTTAATTACTTTGGCAACTGTCTTCCAGTCATGGCCGGTTAGCCTTGCTATTTCTGTTTTGTTTTTTGTTTTTTCCCATAGTGTCTTTATGGTTGTATACATGCTTGCTCCTAACATTTTTCTCCTTCCCTTTAGTGTATAAGGAAGGATTTTATCAGAATAATTATTATTTTATTTAGGATCTACACTATGGAATTTTCGTGACCATAAGGTATGGAATTTATTTTACCTTTGAGGATATAGGCCCAGGGGATAGATTTATTGGATGGAATGGCCATATCAGAAAACAAAACATACACTTGATCTGCTACAATACAAGATTTCTAATACTACCCTGGGTGCGTGTTAAATACCTGGCATCACATATGCTCTCAAAAGTTGTTAAAGTTATCTCAAGTGATTGGAAGAGACTATACAATCACCCCATATATTACATAGAAACATTTGTAGATAAAAATAGATTTTCAGGCACCTGTTACAAAGCAGCAAACTGGCGCTATCTGGGTAACACCAAAGGGCTTGGAAAAGACAGCCAGGATAAAATACCAAACCGCTCAATAAAATCTATTTATGGATACCCACTCACAAGAGATTTTAGAAAGGTTCTACTGAAAGAGACAAATTGAATCTTCCAAAGCAAATTGATATAACAGAAAAACAGCTTAATGCAATACTTGCAAGAGCAAAAAGACTGCTGCCCCCAGAAGATTACGAGATTATTAAGGGTATGGCTGATACTATCAGCCCGGCAATAGCCTAAAAGAAAAAGATAGATGCCCTGCATGCGACAAGGGCAAGCTATACAGCTTAGAGCCTGCCACACTGATAAGGGTAACAGGAAATGCCCCATTTTCTGCTAAAGTATATGAACTTACAAGGCTAAGATGCAATTTGTGCGGACAGGTTTTACAGCAGAAGCTCCTGAAGGTGTAGGTGATGAAAAATATGATGTCGCATCAGGGGCCATGTTGGCCCTGCTAAAATATGGAAGCGGAGTTCCTTTCTACAGGCTTGAGGCCCTCTGCAGGAAAGTTTAGGAATACCGCTTTCTGCCTCAACACAGTGGGAAATAGTAGAGCAGGTTGCAGCCAGTATTGATCCGGTATATAAACAGTTGATAAAAGAAGCAGCCCAGGGCGATATTATATACAATGATGATACAGTGGCAAAAATACTGAGCCGGATAAATATAGCCGATGATAAAAGAGAAGGACGTAAAGGAATATTTACATCAGGATTTTTATCAGTTGCAGAAAAAACAAACAAAAATTGCCCCGTTTTTTACAGGGCACAATCATAGTGCGCCCAGCATGGGCGCTTGCTAGTCAGTGAAAGTCCGATACGGGGGTTGATAGTGCCAACCGTTAGCAAAAGACAAGGGTGTTCATCGTGAGATGGAATCTGAAGGAAGTCATAAGGCAAAGCTTCGGTCTGACGAACAGAAACTGCATATAAAGCATATGCCTGTCGGGTGAGTTTGCCATACAAAACAAAGCCCTAAACTATCCGAAACGGGCAATGTAAATGCAGCAGACGCGTGGAGCAAAAGCAAGCGTTCTTAGGCAACACTTACCAATGCATATCTGGGGAATTTAGGTTTGTTTTTTCTGCAACTGATAAAAATCCTGATGTAAATATTCCTTTACGTCCTTCTCTTTTATCATCGGCTATATTTATCCGGCTCA
>JAMCVO010000561.1:848-2859 GCA_023475715.1 Actinomycetota bacterium | reverse complement strand
GTTAATAAATACGAAGCCGTCTTTTGTTACATTTTTAATAAAACTGCGGAATGCATCCTGAACTTTTGATAAGTCTGCAAAGACGTCAGGATGATCAAAATCAATGTTAGTAATTAATAAATAGGATGGGTTTTGCCAAAGAAACTTAGGTTTTCTATCTATCTGCAAATCAGACACGTATTCATCAGCCTCTGCAATAAATACCTTGTCGGTCCCAAAGTGTCCGGGCGCTATAAGACCTGTAACTTTTGCACAACCAATAAAATATGAAGGATCAAAACCAACTTTTTTTAAAGTCCAGGCTGCCAATGCCGCAGAAGTTGTTTTGCCATGTGTTCCGGCAATAGAAACCTGCGTATTCCCTTTCATAAATAGACCTAGTGCTTGTCCTAAGCTTAAAATTTTTAAACCTCTCAGTTTTGCTTCGGTAAGCTCTTCGTTTTTAGAAGTATAAGCTGCTGAATAAATAACCAGGTCAATATATTCAGGTAAATTTGTCTTCTTAAATCCGTCAAACACCTCGATGTGAAATTTCTTAAGAACAGAATCAGTCTGGAATATCTCAGGCGAGTCACTCCCTGAGACCTCATAACCTTTTTCTTTTAAATATACAGCTAAAGAGGCCATTCCAACACCTTTTATTCCAATTAAATATACTTTTTTCTTATTCATGTTAAGGCTATCAAAGAATACATCTCGTATAATTTTTCATTATTTCTTAATCTTCGGTATGAATAAAATTCGTCTTTATTGCAGTAAGTACAATCTTTGCTGATCGTAATATTATTTCTCAAAATACCCTGACTCTGTAAATTTATACTATTGGCTTTAGCCAAATTCAAAAAAATTCTGCCGTTATTTCTTAAAATGACATCTTTATGGAAATATTTCATATTAAACTTAGCCACTACATCCTGTTTTATTTCATAACAATATGTTTTTATATGCGGGCCTATATGAACTTTGATATTTTTAATATTAGATCCTAAGCTTTTAAATAATTTAATCATATTACCTGATATATCTAAATAAGTTCCTTTCCAACCTGCGTGGCAGATGCCTGCAATTTCCTTAATAGGGTCGTAAAAAAACACTGGTAGACAATCTGCAGTTCTTATAACAAGATATAAATCTTTGTTATTAGTGATTAATCCATCAGTATTAACTTTTATTTTAAGTTTATCTTTTGCTGAAACAATAGAAATTTTATTTCCATGCACTTGTGCTGCTAAAACATAATTGCCGTCAATATTTAGGAGGGATAATAACGACTTTAAATTTTCTATCCCTTTAATCGTCGTTCCGGCAATTACTTTAGTTAGCGTCCAAGGCCTTTTTAATTTCTTCAAATTCATTCCATGGATATTCTTTCTTTCCATAACACATTGATTTTTCGTGACTTTTTCCTAAAAAAGCAATTATATCACCGGGTTGTGCTATTTTATTAATTATCGTATCAATTGCTTCTTTACGATCCGGAATTCTGATAAAATATTTATTATTATCAAATTCATAAACTGTTTTTTTAAATTCCTTGGCTCCTGATTTTATTAAACCTTTGGAAATTGATTCATTTATATCATTAACATCTTCGCTTCTGGGATCTTCTGCTGTAATTACAGAAATATCTGCCTTTGCACCGGCAATTTCTCCCATCATTGGTCTTTTTAATTTGTCCCGTTCTCCTGCTGATCCGAACATGATAATCAGCCGTCCTTGTTTATTCATTAATCTCATGGTGTCTAAAACAGCATCAAAAGCGTTTGGTTTGTGAGCAAAATCGACAATAATTTTAAAGCCTCTGTTATTTTCTACATACTCAAACCGACCTCTTAAACCTTGAAATTCTGATATTGTTTTACTGGAAACCTTTCTATCGATTTGAAGAATTTCTGAAACTGCATAAGCGGCCAGCATATTTTGTCTGTTATATGCGCCTGGTAAAATTGTATTTTGGGGAAGATCGTTGGAACTAAAATCAGCGTCTGTTTCTATGCTGTATGTAATAAGT
>JAMCVO010000561.1:0-838 GCA_023475715.1 Actinomycetota bacterium | reverse complement strand
ATGATAATCAGCCGTCCTTGTTTATTCATTAATCTCATGGTGTCTAAAACAGCATCAAAAGCGTTTGGTTTGTGAGCAAAATCGACAATAATTTTAAAGCCTCTGTTATTTTCTACATACTCAAAGACCTCATAATACTTTAGACAATCAAGAGCCTATGAAGATTGTTGTTAATTATCTTAAAAAGTCTAATAGGTATGGAACGGATACACCAGCTAGTCGGACATTTAAGAAAGGTTTATAATATAGGCTATGGCGCCAGTTTTAGCCATATATCATTATTTTATCGCCTTACTAGCTATAGCGTTCTATAGGTATCCTGCGGGTCAAATTTGCGTAATTGCGGTAACAGGAACCTCAGGTAAAACAACTACAACTCATCTAATCTACGAAATTCTAAAAAAAGCCGGAAAAAAAATTTCGTTGATATCAACAATCACTGCTGTTATCGGAAATAAAAAATCGGATATAGGGCTGCATGTAACAACTCCCAGTCCTTTTCTCTTGCAAAAACTAATAAGGGAAGCTGTTAATCAGGGAAGCCAATATATTGTAATTGAAGCAAGTTCTCATGGCATTGCCCAGTTTCGAATGTTAGGCACCAATGTAAAAATTGGGGTGTTAACTAATATTGCTCATGAACACCTAGATTGGCATAAAACTTTTGAAAATTATGTAAATGCTAAATTATCCTTAATTCTTAATTCTAAAATTGCGGTTGTTAATAAAGATGACGAATCATATAATTTCATCCTGAAGCGTAAATCAAAAGCAGAACTTATTACATACAGCATAGAAACAGACGCTGATTTTAGAATTAAGAATTAAGGATAATTTA
>JAMCVO010000613.1:1093-2862 GCA_023475715.1 Actinomycetota bacterium | reverse complement strand
GAGGAATATTGGCATGGAAGCTAAATCAGTTCCGGATCAGGCTAAAGCTGAAAATATGATAACAAGTACTTTAAAGTCATTATTTGCCGTAGCCGAGCAGTATCCAAACTTAAAAGCTGACCAGCATTTTACAAGGCTTATGGAAGAATTGAACGGTATTGAAAGCAATATTGCATATTCAAGACAATTCTATAACGATTCCGTAATGCAGTTTAATACAAGGATTCAAACTTTTCCGGGAAATATTTTTGCAGGATGGTTCAAGTTTACATCAAAAGATTATTTTGAGATTGAAGAACCTGAGGCCAGGGGTCCAGTAAAAGTTCAATTTTAAACTGGTGATTTAAAAATGTACGAAAACATAGCAAGCAACAGAAGAAGAACGGCTTTCATAATAGTTCTTTTTGTTATTTTTATTGGTGCGCTGGGGCTTGCCATTGGAACATATTTTGATTACAGGTATGGAATCAGTGGTTCCTACTCAATAATGTTGATGATTTTTGCACTTGTTTTTGCTGTAATAATGAGTTTTGCAAGTTATTATTACAGTGATAAATTGGTGATTCAAATGACAAAAGCTTATCCGCTTGCAAGAGAGCAGGATACAAGGGTTTATTACATGGTTGAAGGTTTATCAATTGCCGCAGGACTTCCAATGCCAAAGATATATGTAATTGAAGAAAGCGGAATGAATGCTTTTACTACCGGAAGGAATCCCTCAAACAGCGTACTTGTACTCACTAGGGGAATCATAAATAACCTGAATGATGAAGAATTAAAAGGTGTGATAGCACATGAGCTTTCTCATGTAAAGAATTATGACATACTTCTTGGAACAATAATAATAATTCTTGTAGGTATGGTTACAATTATAAGCAATATAATGTTCAGGAGTTTCATTTTTGGAGGTGGAAGGCGATCCTCAAACAGCAGGAATTCGGCCGGTGGGATTTTAAGCCTTATTTTTCTTGTTATAGGACTTTTATTGATTATATTGTCTCCCTTGATTGCAGGTGTTATAAGATTTGCAATAAGCAGACAGAGAGAATACCTTGCAGATTCCAACGGTGCTCTTATAACCCGGTATCCTGCAGGGCTTGCAAACGCGTTAAGGAAAATAAGTGCTTACAGCGAAGTAAGTACGGCAAATAATGCGACCGCACATATGTTCATATCAAACCCTTTTGGTAAAAATACAAAGGTGATGTTTAGCGGTTTATTTAATACGCACCCGCCGATCGAGGAAAGAATAAGACGGCTTGAGAAAATGTCTTTGGGAATTGGTGTGGACTTAAATAGCGCAAAAAAAAGTGCATAGCAGTTTTTGGTGAATAATTCAATTTTTATTGGAATTTTATCTTAATTGTGCTTAAATTTCTCTAAATTTGCCTTTATGATCAGTTATTTACCATAAATTAAACAATAAAAATAAATAATAATACATATCAATGATATATTGGTAATTATTATAGGAGGTGTTTTAAATAAAATGGAAAAAGGAACTATAAGAGTTAAGTCAGGACTTGCAGAAATGCTTAAAGGCGGGGTCATAATGGATGTCACAACACCCCAGCAAGCTAAAATTGCAGAAGATGCAGGAGCAGTGTCTGTAATGGCACTGGAAAGAATCCCTGCAGATATCAGAGCTGCAGGCGGTGTAGCACGAATGACAGATCCTGAAATAATACTGAAAATCATGGATACTGTTTCCATACCGGTTATGGCTAAATGCAGAATAGGACATTTTGCGGTCGCATTATTTGCCGTAC
>JAMCVO010000613.1:0-1083 GCA_023475715.1 Actinomycetota bacterium | reverse complement strand
TATGACCCCGCCTTTAAGCATTTCTGCAAGTCCTGACTTAACTCTTATAGTTCCTTTTTCCATTTTATTTAAAACACCTCCTATAATAATTACCAATATATCATTGATGAAAGTGAGGTTTTAACTCCTGCAGATGAAAAATATCATGTCAACAAATGGAATTTTAAGGTACCTTTTGTTTGCGGGGCAACTAATCTTGGGGAAGCCTTAAGAAGAATTGGTGAAGGCGCAGCGATGGTAAGAACAAAGGGTGAACCTGGAACCGGTGACGTGGTTGAAGCAGTAAGACATATGAGAAACATAAAAGATGAAATTGCAAGAATAGCAGCTCTCCCTATAGAAGAAATGATGACTGTAGCAAAGGAACTCGGAGCTCCGCACGAGCTGGTTTTGTATGTTCACGAATATAAAAGACTGCCAGTGGTAAATTTTTCTGCCGGAGGAATTGCAACTCCTGCTGATGCATCAATGATAATGCAGCTTGGAGCTGATGGAATTTTTGTCGGATCAGGGATTTTTAAATCAGAAAACCCCCTGAAGATGGCCCAAGCGATTGTTGAAGCCACTACTCATTACAATAATCCTGAAGTGTTGGCTAAGGTGTCAAAGAATCTGGGAATGGCAATGTCGGGATTAAATGTTGCCAAGATTGATCAGAAAGATATTGTTTCAAATCGAGGCTGGTAACATTAAAAATGATAGAAACGGAAAAAATTACTGTAGGAGTGCTGGCGCTTCAAGGTGCTTTCAGGGAACATGTAAAAGCTATTAAAAGAAGCGGACATAATGCATTAGAAATTAGAACCGTTGAGCAGCTGAATGGAATCGATGGGTTAATAATTCCCGGTGGGGAAAGCACTACAATAAATAAATTAATTGAAAAATATGGTTTTAAGAAGGCTCTTGAAAATTTTTACAAATCTTCCAAGCCTATTTTTGGAACATGTGCAGGATTGATTATTCTTTCAAAAAAAGTTACTGATAATAAGTTTTGCCTGGGTTTTATCGATATTATTGCAGACAGAAATGCATATGGGAGGCAAATAGACAGTTTTGAAGAAAATATAGATTTGAAAAAAGTGC
>JAMCVO010000509.1 GCA_023475715.1 Actinomycetota bacterium | reverse complement strand
TATTAGATGAAGGGACACATTAAAAGATATAAAATAATTACCTTCGTTCAAAATATAGGGGGGTATTTCACAAATTAGATAATTTTGACCAATCTTTAAGTTTTTTTCCTGATTTAAGAAAATAGGATAATAAAAAGCAACTTCTCCATGTTTCATAAAATATAATTGAATTTTCATTTGTGTGTGAATCTGGTTGATAAACACACCCATTTTTATAATTACTTTCTCGCTGTTAAAGAACTCTTTCTTATTATTCAACTTTGAATCTAACAGCACAACTGAATTAATGTCAAAATAGCTGCATTCTTCTGCATTGGCGGAATTTGCCCAACTGGTGGAATCATTCATATTTTCATATTCATATGTAGAAATAGTATCTTCAACATTACCCTTAAATTTAATTTTCCCTTCATCTAATAAAATAGCGCTATTGCACAAATTTCTTATCACGCCCATATTGTGACTTACAAATAACACCGCTCTTCCCTCTTTACTTGAGACATCATCCATTTTTCCCAGACATTTCTTTCGAAACTGAGCATCTCCAACTGCCAGAACTTCATCAACTATCAGTATTTCTGAATCTAAGTGTGCAGCCACCGCAAATGCAAGCCGTACATACATACCGGAAGAATAACGTTTTACAGGAGTATCTAAAAATTTTTCCACTTCAGCAAATCCAACAATCTCATCAAACTTTTTTTTGATTTCTGATCTTGCCATACCAAGTATTGCACCATTTAAAAATATGTTTTCTCTCCCTGTCAATTCAGGATGGAATCCTGTGCCAACCTCAAGCAAAGAAGTAACTCTGCCTCTTATTTTTACCCTGCCCTCAGAAGGTTCTGTTATTCTTGAAAGTAATTTAAGGAGTGTTGATTTTCCTGCACCATTTCTGCCTATAATGCCAACCCTATCACTCTGATTAACAGAAAGATTAATGTTTCTCAATGCCCAGAATTCTTCACGTTTTGGCATAAGTTGTTTTTTACCTTTTATTAATTTTTTAGCTCCATCTGCTATTACATCTCTTAAAGCAGTATATCTCTCCTGGGCTTGATGAGATATTATGTATTTTTTGCCTAAATCCTCTATCTCTATAACTCTGTTCATAGTAAATCAGATCCTATCAGCAAATGTTTTTTCAGTCTTTCTAAAATAGAATATTCCTACAATAAATATAATGATAGTTAATACAATAGACAATAAAAATCCTGGCATATAAAAATTTACACCTTTTCCAATTATCGACCATCTGAAACCGTCTATTACACCTACCATTGGATTTATTGAATATAAAAGTCTCCATTTATCAGGCACTATATCGCTTGAAAATCCTACAGGTGATACATATAAACCAAATTGAATAATGAAAGGAACAATATATCTAAAGTCGCGATATTTAACGTTTAAAGCTGATAACAAAAAACCTACACCAAGAGATAATATAATCGCAAGCAGTAAAAATAGTGGCATAAATACTATTTTCCAACTGGGAACATATCTGTACCACACCATAACAATACCAAGCAATAAGAAAGATATTATAAAATCGACTAAAGCAACGATAATCGAGCTAGCCGGCATTATGATTTTAGGAAAGTAAATTTTTGATACCATATTCGCATTTGCAATCAGGCTGTTAGAAGAGTCTGCTAATGCATTCGAGAAAAATTGCCAGGGTAAAAGTGCCGTAAATACCAAAATGGGATAAGGAGCATCTGTTGAAGGAAGCTTGGCAAGCCTGCCAAAAACAATTGTAAATACAATCATTGTAAGTACCGGTCTTATAATTGACCAAGCAACTCCTATTACGGTTTGCTTATACCTTACTAGAATGTCCCTCCAGGACAAAAAGTAAAATAATTCTCTATAACGCCATAAATCTTTAAAATAATGTTTTTCTGACTTTCCTGCTTCAATTATAAGCCAGTCTTTTTCTAACAATTGTATAAATTCTTTCTAATAATTTTTTAATTTAATATTTAATAAATAGAATTCTGCAATTAAATACTTTTTAGAATTTCTGCGGCTTCATCGGCAATGGAATCCATGGAGGTATGCTTAGGAATATACCCTATATTTTCAGCCTTTTTGAAACTCGAATAATAATTTTCCTTAATATCTTCTTTATCCATATCTAAAAGACCTGGGTCAATAGTATATCTTAAGTTATATTTTTTAACAAAATAATCCAAAATTTCAAATTTTGTTATTGGCCTTTGACTATAAACATCAAATACATCATTGATCTTTCTTATGTTAATACATATATTTATCAAATTAAATAAATCATCAGGATGAACATAATCCCTTACAATATTATTGCTATTTGTTAAAAACTTTTTTCCTGTTTTAATGCAGTTAATCAATTCTGTGATAAAATATTTAGAATCTAAATCTATAAATCTACTGAAAAATGCAAAAACTCTTAAATCAACGATATTTAAATTACTGGAAGATCTATGTTTTGCTTCAGAATAGAGCTTTGCGATTCCATAATTATCCTTATTGCCAATATTATTAATATCAATCTCATAACACTTTTTATTTTCTGCCGGAATAGAAAAATCCATTCCATATGCTGCTCCACTACTAAAATTTAAATATAAGCAATCATTATTATCCTTTAAATAACTTAAAATAAAATTATCATAGTACTCGGTAAGAGTAAAAATATCTGATTCAATATCTTTTAAATTTTTTGGATTGCCGATGCCTATGCAATTAATAATTGCATCATATTCCTCTTCAGCAAAATCATTGAGATTAATCCTTTCAATTCTTTCATTGTAATCTATAAATAATGAAA
>JAMCVO010000688.1 GCA_023475715.1 Actinomycetota bacterium | reverse complement strand
TCTTGTAAGTTTTTTTAAAACAATTCCTAATGAGCTGATGGAATCCGCAACTATTGATGGATGCTCCAGCATAAAAGTTCTTTTTAAAATAATAGTTCCATTATCAAAACCGGCAATAGTTACCTTGATAATTACTAATGCATTGTGGGTTTGGAATGAACTTATAATTGCTCTCGTGTTTATGCATACCGACAAAATGAGGACCGTAATGGGAGGGCTGACGGTATTCCAGTCAAAATACAGTACCAATATAACAACGACTTTTGCCGGTCTGTTTATAGGCTCTCTTCCATTGATAATCCTTTATATTTCATTTCAGCGGTATTTTATCAGGGGTATTATTTCCGGAGCGCTCAAAGGTTAAAAATTGTATTAAGAAAAAAATATTATTCACAAAAACAGTAAAGCTTATTTAGGAGCAGACATGGATTCAAAGTTTTATAAAAGCAAAATCAAAATAAACATACTTGAGAAGGAAGAGATACAGGATATTTTTTATACAAGCCTGGATGTAATGGAAAGAGTAGGAGTGAGAGTTCATAATCAGGAAGCAATCGAGATATTTAAAAGAAATGGCTGTGTGGTCGAAGAAGGAAATCTGGTGCATATACCATCTGCTCTTGCATTATCAGGTTTAAGGACGGTACCTGAAAGAATTACCTTGTTTAATAGGATTGGTGAACCAGCTATGCTTTTGGAAGGCAGAAGAACTTATTACGGGTCCTGTTCTGATTGCACGAATATTATTGATTCTTATACAAGTGAAAGAAGACAGACAACCAGTGCCGATCTTGCCAGCTGTGCCAGGATCATTGATTCTCTGCCCGGAATTGACTTTTGCGAATCTACGGTACTGGCGCAGGATTTGCCTGCAGAAGACAGATATGTGAATCAATACCTGGTGATGACGGAAAATACCACAAAGCCAACTCTGCTCACAGTAAGCAATGCAAAGGATGTTGATAAAATATACAATATTGCTTCAATAATAGTTGGCGGAAAAGATAATTTCAAGAAAAGACCTACGTTAATAATATACTCTCAGCCAAACTCACCCCTCTATCACACTAATGAAGCCATAGAAAAATTATTGTATTGCGCAAAAAATGATATACCCATAGTCTATACACCTTGCCCTATATCGGGGGCGACTGCTCCGGTTACTAAAGCAGGAACACTTGTAATAGCATTATGCGAAACTTTGTCCGGCATCATTTTAACTCAGCTGATTAATCCCGGAACCAGGGTGATAATGGGCACTACGATTTCGATATTCGATATGTCCACAATGATAATGCCTTATGGTAATCCGGAACTGCAGATTATGTCTGCCGCATTATGCGAAATAGCACAATTTTTAAAAATACCGGTATTTACCACAGCCGGATGTACTGATGCAAAGGTTTTGGATGAGCAGGCCGCGATTGAAATAACCGATACCCTTTTAATGGCTGCATTGTCGGGAGGTAACTTGATTCATGATTCGGGTTATATGGAATCAGGAATGACAACATGCTTTGAGATTCTGATAATGTGCAATGAAGTAATAATGAAAATAAAGAAAATGCTTGAGGGCATTGTGGTAAATGAAACTACTCTTATGAGAGAAACAATAGGCAAGATCGGTCCGGGGGGTAATTTTTTAACCGACGAGTCTACGGCAAAATTTTATAAAAAAGAATTTTATTTCCCGAAGTTATTCAGCAGAGATTCTTATAGTGCGTGGAAACAAAAAGGAAGCAAGCCATTTGGAAAGATACTTAATGAAAAAGCTGTCGAGATACTTGAGAATCATGAAGTTCAGAAGCTTGATAATAAAACAAAGGGTGACATTGATAAAATTCTTGGAAAAAAGTAAGTTCCTGTTGTCGGTTTGTTAAACATGATTCGTAATTATGAAAGCATTTAAATACGGAATTAAATCCGTTCCAAAAGCTCTTTGAAAATGTAATAGAGGTATAGAGGAATATCCATAACCATAAAGGGTACTACTTGGGGTATTAATTATCAGCAAAGAATGCAATGCGACTATTATGCTTCAGGATAATAGGTTTTACCTGTTTTCTTCATGTTTTAAATTTATTTGAAAAAGATTTGATATTATTATTTTGACGGGATTTAAAAGCACAATAAAGGTATTTTTGACGTGGTCTTTTATTTTGCTTTTAAATATGCTTAATTGTTAAAGATTTTATGTTAAAATTATCAAATCACATTATTTGATAATACAAGGCTTCAATGGATATTTTTACTGAGGAAAGACAGAAAAAAATAGTAGAGATTGTAAACAAAAGGGAAAGAATATCTGTTCCTGAGCTCTCCGAGATGTTTAATGTATCCGAAGTTACCATAAGAAGAGATTTAAAAACCCTGTCGGATAAAAAGGAGATAACGAGAACGCATGGCGGGGCAATAAAAAAGCCGACTCCTGCCCATATAATTTGGGGTGCCGGGAGCAGAAGTATTTTGTTTAAGAACAGGGAATCAAAATTTGAAGAACAGTTAAAAACCGATGTGGTAATTCAGAAAAAGATTGCAGAATTTGCAGCAAATTTCATAACTAACGAAGATAATATAATAATAGAATCAACAAACATAAATGTTTATCTTGCTCAGGCAATATCAAATAAGCTGCACTTAAATATTTTTACTAATTCACCCGTAATAAGTACTCTTCTTGCAAAACCTGATTCCAATTCTAATGTATATTGTTCGGGAGGACTTCTTAAAAAAGATACTGATAGTTTCATAGGTCCAAGAGCTATAGACTTCTTTAAGAATCTAAATGCGGACAAAGTATTTATATCGATAGGAGCCATAAGTCCTGCCATGAAGATAACCATGTCTTCTATAGAAGGTGCCGAGA
>JAMCVO010000245.1 GCA_023475715.1 Actinomycetota bacterium | reverse complement strand
TTGCAGGGAAGTTCTGGATGAACTGACGTCCCGTAAATTTAATCATATAATTATATTGTCATATACTGATAAGGAAGTCCAGGAAGCAGATGCGATTACATTAATTACCTTGCTTCATCTCAGGGATATTTCTGAAAAAACCGGAGTTAAGTTTTCGATTATAAGTGAAATGCTCGATATAAGGAACAGAAGCCTTGCCGAAGTAGCCAGGGTAAATGATTTTATTGTAAGCGATAAATTGCTAAGCCTTATATTGACGCAGGTTTCCGAGAATAAACACCTAAATCTGGTATTTGCGGATTTGTTTGATGCTGACGGTTCCGAAATTTATATCAAGAAAGCATGTAATTATATAGATTGCAGCAAATCTGTAAATTTTTATACAATCATTGAAGCTGCACAACACAAAAATGAAGTTGCAATAGGATATAAGTTGTTCAGAGAAGAAACAAATGCTGAAAAAAGCTATGGTATATATATAAATCCAGTTAAATCCGAAATGATAACATTAAGCGATGAAGACAGCATAATAGTTCTTGCTGAAGAATAAAAACAGCAAATGATAAGTGACAGATAATAATCCGGAAAATTATAAATTATAAAATTATAAATTAATTATGGAATATTTATTGCTGTTTCTGATTTATAGCTTTTTCGGGGTGGGAATTGAAATAATTTTTACCTCAATCCATGATTACATAAGATATAAGGACATTGCCTTAAAAGGCAGGTCGTATCTATGGATGTTCTTTATTTATGGCTGTTTCGGACTCATAATAAAACCACTTTATCCTTTGATTTTGTTTATTCCTTTCATTCTCCGGGGATTTATCTATATGGCAATTATCTTTGCAGGGGAATTTATTTACGGCTATCTGCTGAAACTTATAATAAAAAAAGTTCCCTGGGAATATAAAACAAAATGGACAATCATGGGAATAGTGAAATTGGTTTATCTGCCATTCTGGCTTGTTTTGGGATATACTCTTGAATTAATCTATAGATATTTTTTAAGAATCACGATATTTTAACTATCAGCTTTAAAATTAAATGCTGTTATAAGATAATTATCATTGATCTCATTTGTTGTTTTCAAAAATTGCATATCAAACTGTTAAAAATTATTTATTTTTATATAAAGCTTATTAAGTAATTGCCAAGGTTATTTAAAAAAGGGAAATGATTAATGGAAAATTTAAAATTTGCAGTATTGGGAGCCGGACATGGCGGTAAAGCAATGGCAGCACATCTTGCAATAAAAGGCTTCCCGGTCAGTTTGTTTAACAGGACGTATTCAAAAATATTACCGATAATAAAAATGAAAGGGATAGAACTGGAAGGAGAAATAAGCGGTTTTGGCAAGCTAAAACTTGTTTCAGATAATATAGAGGAAGTAATTAAAGATGCAGATATAGTTATGGTAGTGGTTCCTGCTTTTGCCCATGGTGCAATTGCTGAGAGATGCGCTCCTTATTTAAAAGATGGCCAGGTTGTAGTATTAAATCCCGGAAGAACTGCCGGGGCACTAGAGTTTTTAAATATTCTGCATGAAAGGGGAAATCTTAATGATATTACCATAGCGGAAGCACAAACTTTCATTTATGCAAGCAGAGGCATGGGTCCGGCATCGGTAAAAATATTTCGGATCAAGCAGGCAATACCTGTCGGGGCTATTCCGGCTGTTAAAACAAATAAAGTTATCAACATGTTAAATTCAGCTTTTATGGAATTTATATCTGCAACAAGTGTTATTGAAACAAGTTTTAATAATATTGGTGCAGTTTTTCATCCGGCAATAACAATACTTAATGCCAGCAGGATTGAATCAACTTTAGGAAATTTTCAGTTCTACATTGAAGGAGTTACCCAATCTGTAGCAAAAATTCTTGAAGCGGTGGACAAGGAAAGAGTTGAGGTTGCTCATGCACTTAAATGCAAAAATGTGTTATCGGCAATGGACTGGCTGACAATGGCATATAATGTTGTCGGGGACAGCCTGTTTGACGGCATCCATAGTAATCCAGGTTATGCGGGTATAATGGCTCCGCAGACAACTAACACAAGATATATAACGGAAGACGTGCCAATGAGTCTGGTGCCTATTTCAGAGTTCGGGAAGATAGTAGGCGTTGATACAACTGCAATAGACTCTCTTATAAATCTGGCAAATGTTATTTTTAAAACAGATTTCAGAAAAGGCGGAAGAAATTTAAAAAGACTTGGACTTGAAAATTTAAATATTAATCAGATCAGGGACATATTTATTGAAGGTAAGATAAAGGGCTAAAAAGTAATATGAAAAAAATATTGGGTGCAACTGTCGGCAGTTGTGTGCATGTTGCAGGCATTTTAAATTTTTTAAATATCGCAAGTAGTACCGGTTTTAATACCAGATTTTTAGGCACTGCCGTAAATATCAAAACTCTGGAGGAAGAGATAAAAGTTTTCAAGCCTGATCTGGTTGGTTTAAGCTACAGACTTACTCCCGAAAGTGCTGTTTCCATATTAAAAGAATTCATTAGTTTAATTTTAAATAATGAATATGCAAAAATAAAATTTGTTCTCGGAACCACAAAACCGGTAAGAGAAGCTTTAAAAAAATCTAAAATTGTGGATATCTTTGACAAAATCTTTACCGGAGAAGAAAGTATCGATGAAATTATTGATTATCTTGCTAATACAAAATCAGTGCAGTTTCAAAATATAATTCCTCCCCAAAATTTAATCGGCAGAATTAAATATAAAACTCCTTTTCCCCTTCTGAGGCATCATTTTGGCAGGCCCGATTTCAAAGAAACTATAAAAGGGATAAGAAAAATTTCAGAAAGCGGGTTGATAGACATAATATCACTGCTACCGAATCAGGAGCATAACG
>JAMCVO010000224.1 GCA_023475715.1 Actinomycetota bacterium | reverse complement strand
ATTTGCAGAAATAGTTATTGGGAGTACCGATTTTAATCCAAGGATAAACGGTAATGGAATTAAAGCATTAAAAAAAGCAGGAATCAGGGTAAGGGCAGGGCTTTTCGGGGAAGAAATTAAAAAACAAAACGAGATTTTTTTTAAGCACATAATAGCAGCATCACCCTTTATCTGCTGCAAAATTGCTGCAAGCATTGACGGTAAGATTGCAGCCAAATCTTCCGATTCAAAGTGGATCACGTCTGGCAGGTCCCGAAAAATGGTCCAAAAAATAAGAAAAGAATATGACTGCATCATGACAGGAATAAATACCATTCTAGCTGATGACCCTCTGCTATACCCCAGAAAGAACGCAGAAAAATTTTTAATTGCAAATAACATTTCAAATGATGAAGAAGATTTTGCTTCGGCTGTGCTTCCAGACATCAAAAAAGGAAGACAATTTTACAGAGTAATACTGGATTCGGGATTAAAACTGCCTCTTGATTCAAATATTGTCATGACCTCTAACTTTATAAAGACAATTGTTTTTACAAGCAATAAAATTTCGAAAGATGACTTTGATTATAAGGCGGGCCCTCTGTCCCAAAAAAATATAGATATAATCAGAGTAAACAACTATCAATCAGAAAATAAGAAGATATTGCTGCTGGATTTGAAAGAAATCCTTGGAAAACTATACTCAGATTATGGAATAACGTCAGTATTTCTTGAATCAGGCCCAACTCTTGTGACTGAATTTTTAAAAAATAATCTTATTGATAAATTCATTTTTTTTCTGGCACCCAAAATTATTGGCGGAGACAGCAATTTTAATATGTTCTCCGGTCTTAATATAAACAAGATTGACGATGCATTAAGAATCAACTTCGAGACAATAAAAAAAATAATTGGTTCTGGAAAAAACGGTGCCGATACTGATATTATTATTATAGCTTATCCTTCAATAAATAATTCAAACAAGGATATCAAATGTTTACAGGAATAATAAAAGAAACAGGTAAAATAAGTAAAATTGAGGATTTCAAAGATTACAAAAAATTAGTTATTGAATGCAGACTTTTAACAAAAGACATGAAAATCGGAGATTCGATTGCCGTAAATGGCTGCTGTCTGACCGTTACAGGTTTTGATAGTGAGCATTTTTACTGTGATATTTCTTACAGCACCATTACTTCTACGACTTTGGCAAATGCAAAAATCGGTGAAGTTGTAAACCTGGAAGATTCATTAACTGCCGTTGACAAGCTGGGCGGGCATTTTGTAACAGGACATGTTGATGGCGTTGCAAAAATAGTAAGAATAATAAAAATAGGCAATGCTTACAAGCTGGATATAATACCATCCCCGGATCTTTTCCTTTTCCTGGCACCGAAGGGCTCGGCGGCGCTTGACGGTATAAGCCTTACTATTGCCGAGTCAAAAAAGGATTTAGTTTCTTTTGCAATAATTCCGCATACATTTGAAAATACAAATTTAAAATTTAAAAAAACCGGGTACCTTTTGAATATAGAAGTTGATATGATAGCCCGCTATATCGGCCAGCTTCTTAAAAATCCTGAAATGGAAAATTCCGGAGAAAAAGATAGTCGCTTGAGGGAGATGCTTGTAAAACATGAATTCCTTAAATAAAGATTATGAAAAATTTTTTCACAGAGTTGAAGAAATAATCACAGATATAAAAGCCGGAAAAATAATAATCATTGTTGATGATAAGTCACCGGACAATGAGGGAGTCCTGTTTCAGGCAGCAGAAGAAGTTACCACAGAATCCATGAATTTCTTTATGACACATGGTAAGGGATTCATATTCCTGCCATGTGAGCAGAAAAGACTTAAAGAGCTTGGCATAATTGAGGATTTCACACCACTTTCATTGTCAATTGATGCCAGAACCAAGAAAGGTACCGGGACCTCTGCGTTAGATAGAGTAAAAACCGTAAAGACTTTCATAAACCCGCAATCCAAGCCTGAGGATATTTCAATGCCCGGGCATATTTTTCCATTAAGATATCACAGCGGAGGGGTGCTTGTAAGAGCCGGCCATACCGAAGCAGCAATAGATCTCACTAAAATAGCAGGTCTGGCTCCTGCAGGTATCATTTGTGAAATAATAAAGGATGATGGAGAAATTGCCTTACTGGCCGACCTTGTGGAAATCTCTAGAAAGTTTGACTTAAAAATTATCACTATTGAGGAATTGATACGGTACAGAAAAAGAAAAGAAAAGTTAATTGAAAAAGTTGCAGAAGTAAACATGCCGACAAAGTGGGGAAATTTTAAAGCTATAACTTACAAAACAATAATTAATCCTGAAACTGCAACAGCGGCAGAGACCCATGTGGCCCTTGTAAAAGGTGATATTAAGGGTAAAAAAGATGTGCTTGTACGGGTTCATTCCCAGTGTCTTACCGGAGATACTTTTGGCTCAAAGCGCTGTGATTGCGGCGAACAGCTTGACAACGCTCTTAAGATGATAAATGAAAATGGGTCAGGTGTTCTGCTTTACATGGCTCAGGAAGGCAGAGGAATAGGATTATGCAATAAAATGAAAGCTTATGAGCTTCAGGAAAAGGGTCTTGATACGGTAGAAGCAAACCTGGAACTGGGTTTTGAAGCAGACATGCGGGATTATGGAATAGGAGCCCAGATTCTGTCGGATCTGGGACTTACAACCGTGCATCTTATGACAAACAATCCAAGAAAAATAATAGGGCTGGAAGGTTACGGGCTGAAAATAACAAAGGTGATTCCGATAAAAATTAAACCAAATGAAAATAATAAAAATTATTTAAATACAAAAAAAACTAAATTAAAGCATATGCTTGATTAGAAGGGAGAAATCATGAGTAAGTTTGAAGGCGGTTATATAGCTAAAG
>JAMCVO010000725.1 GCA_023475715.1 Actinomycetota bacterium | reverse complement strand
AAAAATCTGGTAAAAGAATCGAAGGCAACCGCAAGCGAAGCTCCGCTTGCAAAAAATATTATTCTATTGGCTTTTTTAACCGATATTACAGCCTGGTTAAATTCATCATAATCAATATTCTTCAGAGTATCTTTCAAATTATTGATATGCCTGAAAAATATGTCTTTTATTACATCCCCGGTATATTCTTCCTTAAAAAAATAATTATCGGCCACATTTGATTTCAATGTAAAATCTTTTATGAATTCTACCCTGAAATCTTTATATCCTTTATAACCTAAGTATTTGCAAAACTTAAAAATAGTAGCTTCGTTTAATTTTAATTTTTCTGCCAGCTCTTTTATCGATATATTAAATATTTCTTCGGAATTATCTAAAATGTAATCAGAAATTCTTTTTCCTGCCGGAAATATATCTTTATAAAATAATTTAATCCTGTCAATACAATAAATTTTTTTATTCATTTATTAAACATTCTATATTTCTTTGATAAATTCAGAAATCAATGGATAAATCTTTTTATATAATTTAAACCTTTTACTGTAATATTCAAATTTTTCTTTTTTTGGATAATATTCTTTTTTTACTTTTACAAATTCATTTATAGTATCTTCTATTGTTGTATATTTTCCAATACCAAAACCGGCAATCACCGATGTTGCCAGGCAACCTGCTTCATTAACATTTAAAGATTGGATCAATTTCCCCGTAATATCCGCTTTTAATTGAAGCCAGAAATCCGATTTGGCACCACCTCCGCTTGCTTTCAGCGAGTCTATCTTTATGCCATTTTTCTCCAGCCTGTCTATATTTAATCTAAGTTCATATGTTATGCCTTCAAGTATCCCTCTTATTATATCCTCTTTTTGAGTTCCAAGGCTAAAACCTAACATAAGCCCTTTAGCAAGCGGGTCATTTAATGGCGTTTGCGCACCCTCAAAATAAGGGTAGACCATTAAGGGATGATTGGACTTAGCTGCTTTTTCATCAAATAATTTATATATATCAATTTTTCTTTTTTTTACTTCCAACTTTTCTTCATAAGCCAGGTTATTCCTGAACCATTTAAGAAGGGATCCTCCCCCGAAATTTATTGCAAGACAAACATATGAATTTTTTAGAATATGATTGGAAAAAGGATAACTGCTTTTTAACATGCTGTCATTTGTAATCGGGCTGGAAGCAAAAACCTGCATGCATTCTACGGTACCGGTTCCTACCGACGCTCTCCCCTTTTTTATTACTCCGGAACCCAAGGCAGCACATATCTGGTCAAAACCGCCCGTGACTGCATAGACTTTCTTTTTAAACCCAAGTTCGTCCGTCAATTTTTTTGGTAATATCCCCAATACTTCACCCGAAGGCAGGCATTTTGGAAAAAGATTTTCAGAAACATTCAGTTTATTTAAAATTTCTTTTGACCATCTTTTATTTATAATATCAAAGGCAAATGTTCTTGAACAAACTGAATAGGCAGATACAAAATCAAAGCCAAGATTTTTAAATATATAAGAATCCCAGCAAGCAAACTTATAAGTACTATCATATATTTTGCCGGCATTACTTTTAAACCAGAGAATTCTGTTTAAAGCATACATGTTGGAAGGCGGCAAACCTGTAATATTATAAAGCTTGTTAACTCCTATCTTTTCACAGATAATTGAATTTTCTTTAATCCCCCTGCTGTCAAGTGAACATATCATATTATATAAAGCTTTGCCATCTTTATTTGCCGGTAAAACCTCATCCCCGGGCACTGATAAGCTAAAGGCCTCTACGGGATCTTTTATTACTTCAGGATTGGAATTAACATCTATAATAATAGCTTTAATTGATCTAAGTACCTGCTCCGGATCATATTCAACCAAACCTTCTTTAGAGATAATGAGAGCATACTCTTTATAAGAGCTTGCCAGCATTTTACCATAAGTATCAAATACAATTGCTTTACAACCAGTCGTCCCCATATCTATGCCGAGCAAGCTCACAAAATATCTCCTTCAACTCACCAAAAATGTTTAGCCTTACTGCTGGAATAATTTATCCATTTCCTAATTTCATCATCGCTGTCTATCCTGAATACCTTTATCCCGGCAATACTGCCTGAATAAGTCAATTCATTTGTAAAATCCCCGGGTATCCCTATTAAATGATTTGCACCCAAAGAATCAACCAGTAATTCTCTGCTGACATTAAATTTTAAAGCCGTCAACGGCCAGTTTCTGTAAAAACATGTTTTATTTCTCATATTTTCTTTTATTTCAATCGTCTGCATTAATCCAAGTAAAATAATATATTCATCTTTTATCCTCAGCAATCTGACCATTGTCATTAAATTATCCCTGGCGGTATTATAGCTGACTGCTCCCCCTCTTCCTTCAAAATTTTGTGAAATGGTAATTTCTCTTAAAACCTCTTTTACGTTTTTTGAAAAACAGGAGTAATAAACAGAAGAAGCGCCGCAATTACCCATCACCAGATAGTCTTTATCAATATATAAGATATCTCCAAAAAGGGACGGCTGACCGCCGGATATGATCTGAAGTAAAGATGAACAAATCAAGGCTTTTACATCTCCTTCACAAACACAGGGAATAATATCTTTTTTGCCTTCGGAATCTTCATAAAATGGCAAAAAAGCCGGCAGAAAACACGGGTCCACACCATATGTATCAGACAATTCCGTAAAGCATTTAACTGATACCCCCAATACATTTTCATATTCATTTATCCTGTCTTTTGCAGCAAGGTACAGTGCTATCTGCTTTTTAAATATTTCTTTTGTTAACATTTTATCATCATAATTTATAACTGTTTTGTTGCTTTTCAGCCAATCAGCAAAATCGGCCAACCTTTTTTCCGCAATTTGTTCGCTATATTTG
>JAMCVO010000533.1 GCA_023475715.1 Actinomycetota bacterium | reverse complement strand
GCTATACCCCCCATACCCTAACTTGCGAAAATTAAAAATATCACAAATAAAACAAGCAAAATATAATCCAAGACTGGACCTGCAGCCAGGTGATGTTGAATACGAAAAAATAAAACGCCTATTTTTGTTTCAGGTTTCTCTATGTTCGCTAATTCTTTTTCTACGTCAAAATTATCATTCTTTACAGAATCAATATGTAAACTAATTAAAAGTTCTTCTATTTCATTTTCATCGAATCCAGTAATCCCTATATCAAATTCTCCTGTATCAATTTCTTGTAGTAAATCTTTTAATTTAGTAAAGTCCCAACCACCCTGAACTTTATTTAATGCTACATTTAAAGCTTTTTCTCTTGACTGGGGCAGGTCTACAATTGCAACTTCAACCTCATTTTTGCCAAGTTCCTGCAAAACTTTTAGCCTTTGATGGCCACCAACTAAATTGCCTGTTTGTTTGTTCCAGACTAAAGGCTCAACTAAGTCAAATTCTAAAATAGAGCGTTTTATTTTTTCGTATTCAACATCACCTGGCTGCAGGTCCAGTCTTGGATTATATTTTGCTTGTTTTATTTGTGATATTTTTAATTTTTGTATATCCATTTGATTTACTTTAAAAGCTATACCCCCCATACCCTAACTTGCGAAAATTAAAGCGAGATTTCGCCGCGGTCTTTTTATGTTAGGATTGCAGAGATTACGACCGCCCTACCCCTTTAAAAAATAAAATAATAAATTTAATTTTTATTTTCCTTCTGCTGTTTTAATATCATGATGTCTCTTACATAAGCTTTGCCAATTACTCTCATCCCAAAACTTACCATAGTCTCCTCGATGTGGTTCTATGTGGTCAACTACTGTTGCTGCTTCAATTATTCCAACTTTTAAACACTCAACACATAGAGGATTGCTTCTCAGATAGATTGCTCTTGCTCTCTGCCATCTGCTGTCATATCCACGCTTGGTTGCACTACCTCTTGTGTCTCTGTTTAATTTATGCTTATCACAGTAGCTCTGCCCTGCTCCTGCTAGTTCTGGACATAGTAGATATTTGCAAGGATGTTTGGATTTACTTGGCATTTGAGCATAAAAAAAGAGCCCTTTCGAGCTCTTTATTAATTATTTAGACAACTTTAGCAATTATAATGAAAAATAACACATTTTTTTAAAAAATGCAAATTTGTCAAGTTTTTAAAATACTCAAAGCAAAAATAAATTTTCTAAAATTTATATTTTACACATCAACCTTTATACCTATAATAAATAACCATTCCATACCATTTTTTGATTATAAATATTGTTTTTACAAGGTTGATAAAAATAGATGATTATAGATATTGTTTTTACGGAAAAATAACATAGATATTTAAAATCAGAATTTTGGTTCGAATCCTCTCTCCCCAGCCATTCCGGTATGTGTGTCATAGCTATATAATCAATGGATATTATGTTAATAATTCCTAAAAGTCTGAAATAAGTACTGCATAATACAGCCAAATAACCAGTTTGTAAAATAATTATTATTTTACAAAAATATTTTTTTTATTCTTTAATGATGATATTCTTTATTCAATTAATTTTCTGTTAAAAAGAAAAAATATTTTGAATGATTTAAATAAAAGAAACCAATCTATTAGCAAACCTATACAGATTCTACTGATTTCTGCAGGAACCTTTTTTGTCGGGGTCGGTATTGCTGGAATATTTATACCGATACTTCCAACAACTCCTTTTCTTTTGATATCTGCAGCACTTTATGCAAGAAGCTCTGCCAGGTTTTATAACTGGCTTATAAACAACAGGATTTTTGGTAGCTACATTAAGAACTACAGAGAAGGAAAAGGAATTTCATTAAAGCTGAAAATTATCTCAATAGCTTTATTATGGATAACAATAGGATGTTCAGCTATTTTTGCTGTAGATATATTATGGGTAAGAATTATCCTGGTTATAATAGCTGCCGGAGTAACAGTTCATGTTATAAGAATCAGACCAAAAAAGAAATATCAGCTTTAAGAATTTATCCTGATTTTGTCAGATTATTGAATAATCATAAAGAAATAATTTTTAATAATTCCTTGGCAGCTTCTTCGGGGCCTTTTATCTCATAACCTTTTATGCCCAGTCTTGTTCTTATTTGACCGACAAATATATCTTTTTTAAAAAATATTTCAAAATAATTTTTGGCAATTTTATCATGCAGTTGCTTGTATTGAGGTGGTCCGAAAATATTTGCAAAATAAGAATGAGTAAGACCTGTAGAGGTTGTGGTTCCCTTACTCATGACCATACCTTCCTGGAAAACTTTAAGTGCATCCTTTGAGTTTTGAAATTTTTCTATTACTGTATGCTCATCATCAATTTCTTCATAATTATTGGCGTATAAAACATAATCAATCTTATAACCCTTAATTATGTTATGAAAAGAATTCACCGGTATTACAATTCTTGCATTTACCTGGCTTGCACTCATAATAATAGCCCTGTCGATTTGTCCGAATGCATATCCTGGCTGCAAATCATCAAGTCTTAAAAACGCTCCTATTTCACTGCCGTAGCCAATTGGCTGTCCATCCTCAAGTTCAATTGAACCCATATCATCGGCAATAATATTTATATCCGCTATCAAATCTTTACCAATTACTCTTAAAGCTTCCAAAGATTCAGATTTACCTGCTCCGGTATCGCCTATAATTAAAATTGTTGATTCTTTTGTGTTTTTTAATTTAATTTGTATTAATGCCCCATGAAAAGGCATATTATTATTTTTCATTACCAGTATATTGTGCAGTGTTAAAATCATCTTTTTAAGATATCCGAAATATCCGAATTCATCCCTGTTTGGCACTGCTGCATCAATAAGATTATTTGGTTCATCATCATAAAA
>JAMCVO010000517.1 GCA_023475715.1 Actinomycetota bacterium | reverse complement strand
AATTTGCCCAAATCATGTAGATATCCTGCAATCTCCATCATTTTGCATTCCATATTTGAAAAATTAATTAATCTTGCAAGAGTTGCTGCAGTTGCTGTAACACCCTTTGAATGTGTAGCGGTAAATGAGCTTCTAAAATCGATAATGTGACTGAACATTATTGAGAAATCAAGAATTTTGTCTAAACCGAAATCAAGAGGTAAATATCCCAGCAATCTGGAAAATGTCGAAATTTGGGGATTAGAAACTATATCTAACCAAAAATATTCTTTAGATTCTAAATTATTAAATATCTCTATTAGTTTTGGATTAAAATATTCTCTAGATATTTTTGTGATTCTATCATAAATATTTTTAACCTGATTTAATATCTCCTTTTTTCTATTTATCGATATATCTATCCTGTCAGCCAAATGAATTATTTGGCTAAATAATAAAATATTTTCCCCAACATTTATTAATTTTTCTGCCTCCCTATAGGTATAGTGATGATATCTGATAACCTCCGCGATTTCTAATAATGGATTAAATTTCTTTAATACAATATATCCTAATTCACCATGTTTATTTACTTCATTAGATGAGTATTTAAATTCAAATTCAAAATTTGCTGCTTTTAATTTTTCTTGAAGACTAAAAGCTCCTATATCGTGTAATAATCCAGCAATTATTAGAGTGTTTTTATCTGAGGAATTTAATCCTAATTCATTTGCAATATTAAGTGCTATATAAGCAACTCTTTTACCATGATTATTTATACTGGGGTCAATTAAATCTGTTGCCTCCGATATGCTTAAAACTAAATCTAAAAATGGTACAGGTCTATCGATTATCATATTGAATCATAAATAATTAATTTATAAATTATTTAGAAATTATAAGATTTAATATAAAATATTAAATATTTTTATAGTAAATATATTTTTAGCTTAATATAATTTTATTATAAAATAGCTTCTTCTTCCACAAATATTTAATAAAGGAGGGATGTCGATGAGAGTAAAGAGATTATTTATTATCTTTTTGTTATTAACACTAATAACAGTAATATCGCTATTTCCAATTAGTTGCAAAACAAGAGTGGAAAAATTAACAAAGGAATATCCCTATCTACAATTATCTGAGGAGGAAGTAAAAGAAGGTATAACTCGTAGCAACATCGAAGATCTTTGTTTAACTGCAGAAGAAATTAAAAACAAGTGTTGTTGCGAGTACCCCGGCAACATCGAAGTTGCCGGTATTGCTGAGGAATTGGAACTAAGCCCCGATGAAACATTAATATTACACTTTATAAACTTCAATAGGACACAAAACGGTGTAAATACAATTCTTCCAAATGAACATTTATCCAGCATAGCAAGAATTAGGTCTACTGATATGTTAAATAGAAATTATTTTTCTCATTACACCCCTGAAGGTAAAAATGTTTTTAATATACTTAAAGAAAATAATGTCATGTTTAAATATGCTGGTGAGAATTTAGCTAAAGCTCCACCTCCATCCTGGGGATCACCGGAAGCAATCACAATTGCCTGGATGAACAGTCCAACTCATAAAGATAATATCTTAAGATCTGTATACGGGAAAATAGGTATAAGTGTTGTTGATAATGATGACATAAGAATGATTACAACTGTTTTTATGAATTAAAAAAGTACAGAAATCCTAATATTTATGCTTATAATTTGCTGCTATGGCTCCAAACGACACAGCTCCTCAATTTTATCAAAATCGTTATCATAACTATAAATTTCCTTTATTTGATGTTTTTGCATATGAGCAAAACTCAAAGCATCCTCAAAGTCAATATTTTTAGAAGCATAAATATCCAAAGCCCGGATATAGAGACGTTTCTGGGCCATCTTCAGTCCATTAAGGTTAATAATTGGCAATAACAGGGAATATATTTCATTTCGGGGTAAATTATATAAGGTCGTAGAGGAAAGAACATAAACTACCTCCGCAATGACTGCTTCACATGTTGTCAGTTCAATTTCACCTCTTTTTACTTTTTGGAACAACTCATAACATTTTTCTGCTTTTTTAGGATCATCGCGTGTCAGGTAGCGAAGAATTACATTTGCATCTAAAAACTTCATTTTTTCATCTCTTCCATAACTTTTTTTACATGCTCTTTGATTGCTGTTTGCTTAAGCTTTTTGAAATCCTCCGGCCTCTTTAAAGGTTTAACAACACCATAGGCAGTTTCCAGGTTATATTTTGCAGGAGCCAATCGCACATTGTCCCCATCAATCCTGAAAGCAACTTTATCCTTTGCCTTAAATCCTAAAAGATGCCTTATTTCAACTGGTATCGTGACCTGACCTTTTTTGGTTATGGTAGTTACAATCTCTTTCATTTTTTTACTTCTTTCATTACTTAATCAAAAACTAATTACTTTATAACATAAGTATTACAAGGTGTCAAGAGTAAACCATACTCGAAAATTTTGCGCATTAACTTTTCTTATGTCATCATCAGGGCTAAAGTCCAGTAGTTTAATGACAGACTAAAATAGTGCACACACGTCCTTATTCAAATGCAAGTTTCTGCTGAGTAATTTTGAGTTTTTTCCTTAAAAGAATTAATTGCCTTAAAGCCTGAAATTCAGGTTCTAATCTTTCACATTCTTTCACGACTTCAAATTAATTACTATAGCATATTTGTTTAATTAATTTTATATGTTTTTAGGCTTATGCGCTAATATTTTTTATTCTCGGACAAGCTCCTAGATAGAAACACATTCTGCTGGTAGACTTTGAGGGTTGATATAAGGAATTAAGCATGGTATAATCTAAGTTACTTAACAATATTATTAAGTAACTATGAACAAACAACTAGCTGTTTTAATATAATCATTTC
>JAMCVO010000097.1:1842-2887 GCA_023475715.1 Actinomycetota bacterium | reverse complement strand
ATACACTTGATATGTTTGCTCAAAATCTGGTAATGGAACTTGATCCGTCTCTTGATGCCTTGACAGTCAGAAATGTTGCAAGACTTTTAAGAGACGGCAGGGCTGCAATGAAGAAAGATATTGAAAAATATTCTTCCCAGGTCTGGAAATCACTTGAAAAGAAAATAGAAAAAGCAGGTGCCGTCTCCGAGTATAATTATTTAAGATCTCTTTCCTGTGAAAACCAGATTGCAATCGGATTAAAACAGGGATTGATGGGGGATTTGACAGGTGACTACATATGGTTCTTAATGCCAATTTATGGAAATGATCCAAAAAAACCGGGTAATGCCATTGCAATGGAAGCGATACCGGCAGAACAGAAAAAGAAGGAAGCAGATTCGAAGACATCATCGGTTGCTGAAGGCAATATGTTGAAAATGGCAAAGGACATGCAGAAAAATATGGCTGCAAGCCTGGAAGCCACTAAAGAGATGTTAAAAGGTATAAATAAATCCGCAGAAACTGCCAAACTTGAAACGACTGGGAAAAAGACTGAACAAAATATCAGAGAAAGCGAAAACAGCGAATCAGCCGACGATGGGAAATCCGAATCAGAAGAAGAATCTGCAGGAAAGGCTACTTATTTCTTTAAAATATTAAACAGGACCGATTATTCAAATCTTCAAAACCTTAAAAATCTTGAATCTGAGATTGATGGCTTGATTAAAAAAATAAATAAAGCCATGATAAGCATAAATTTCAGAAGAGAACCAGTATACATCGAAGATGACGATCTTTATGACCCAAAAAATGTTAAATATAAATTTGCCATCGCAAAAATCCCCGAATTAAGGGAACTGCGGGCAAGATTTATCGGAAGGGTTATGCATATAAATCCGAAATCTTGGAAAAACAATATTGAGGAATTGCTGAAATACAACATTACTGCTCCTGATGAGAAAACAAGGTTTAGAAAACCATAAATTAGAAAAATAAATAAATTTTTGAAGGGAGAATATAAATGCCCGGATATAAGCTTCCATGCAGGTATTGCGGAAAAGTA
>JAMCVO010000097.1:0-1832 GCA_023475715.1 Actinomycetota bacterium | reverse complement strand
AGGCTTAGACCACAGCCTGGACAATTAGCCCAGCCTCTCTCAACATCATAGCCTATGCTGTCTTTCCCCAGCAGTGATGCCCCTACCGAAAATGCCCGGATATAAGCTTCCATGCAGGTATTGCGGAAAAGTAATACCGCCTGAGTCGAATGTGTGTCCTATTTGCGGTAAAGCAAATCCGATATTTTTAAGATGTCCTAAATGCAAAGATTTAATTGAAAAAGGCTGGGCTAATTGTCCAGGCTGTGGTCTAAGCCTTAAGATAACCTGTCCGAAATGCAAAGCTGAAACATTCTTCGGAGATTATTGTGATAAATGCGGGTCTCCTCTTACGGTAGTCTGCCCAAATCCTAAATGCAGGTTTGAGCAGCCTCCTGTCGGAGATAAGTGTATAAAGTGTGGAAAATCTTTAAATCCGGCACAAAGTAATCAGCAGAAATAGAAAAATACGGCATAAAACCCTAAGACCAGCCTTAAGAATTACTAAGATTTTAATATTAATAGGATTATTAATATTGTAATGATTCTTATTATGATATATTTAACTTGCAATATTTATTGGATTGTTTAAGAATTTAACTTATACGATTTATTATGAAGGATTGATTAAATATTAAATAAAAATATTCATCAGCTTTAAGGAGGATTGTAACAATGCCGATGCAAGGGTTTTCTGATAATTATGAGGACAACAGCACAGAGGAAGGATTCCAGTTTACATTTTTTTGTGATTCATGCCGCGAGGGTTATAAAACAACATTCATCCCTTCAAAGAGCCATAAAAAAGGACGCTTTTTTGCAGGTTTGGGTCAGGCATTTTCGGTAGGGGCATCACTGCTGGGGAAAGACAGCATAGGCTATGATGTTGAGAGAGGCACTGACATAATAAGTCAGAAATTTGAAGGAATGACCCCTGAGTGGCACAAGGAGCACGAAGAAGCTTTTATGATATCTCAAAATGAAGCCAAAGGCTATTTTCACAGGTGCCCTAAGTGCAAAAATTGGGTTTGCGACAACGACTGGAATGAACAAGAAGGATTATGCGTTGATTGCGCGCCAAGGGTGAATGTAGAAGTTGCTGCTGCAAAAGGCAAGAAGATGGTCCAGGATATTGAAGCTAAGGCCCAGGAAACTACGGTATTTAATGGTGAAATTGAAAGTAAACAGACACTATGTCCTAACTGTGGGAAACCTGCCGGACAAGGAAAGTTCTGTAACAATTGCGGAACCCCGCTTTCAATGGTTAAATGTGCAAAATGCGGAGCTAAAAACCAGGCCGGTGCAAGATTTTGCGGAGAATGCGGCAGCAATCTGGTTTAGTTCTTCGATAAGAATCTGCTATTTTTTAAGTTTAGTGCTCTAAATTTGATTAATAATTTAAGATGCTTTTTAAATTCACCCAGCCCTGGGCAGTAACTTGGCGGTGAAAAAGTTTTAAGAAGTTGATGGCAGCAATCATTAATCAGGCCTATATTAAGGGGACATATAATTTGATATAAATAATAAATGTTCCATAAAAATAAAATCTCAGCAATACTAAACATAAATAAAACTGCAGGACATTTCCAAGTCTGAAATTCTGGCTTTTAATTTTTTAAAGTTGTAATATCTAATTAATCAGAATAATAACTAAAATGGAAAATAAAAGTAAAAATAGCTTTTTTACCTCTGAAAATCCTGTTTATTACCAGATAGTTGAGAACATAAAAGAAGGAATTTTAGTTTTAAATCAGGATTTGAAACTGATTTTTGCAAATAATGAGTTTCTGAAAATATCTTCCTACAGGTTTGAAGATATTGCCGGAAAATCATTCTTTGATATCTTTGGAAAG
>JAMCVO010000525.1 GCA_023475715.1 Actinomycetota bacterium | reverse complement strand
TGCATGTTCTAATTTATTGTCGATCCAAAAACTCCTTATTATATCTTTTTTCATTGGTATAAGAATCTGCCTTAATCCCTTCATGATTGCAATAATAAAAATTATGCAGAAAAATGATAGAAAACATTAAACATAATTTTGTATATAATGCCGAAGATACCAGGATTATCGATCTTCAGGAAAAATTTGATATTACTATTAAAATTGAATTATAAAATGGTAATCCTTTAAGATGATGTTTAAAATCTAAATAAAATGATTTTTTGAAAAATATGTAAGATGGTTCAACCATTCATCCATATGCATTTTAAGTATATTAAATAAATTACTTTGTTTTTTCTGATAATAACAGGAGGAGAAATAAGATGATTCCAAAAGAAAAGAATTTGAAAAACTTAATGAACAGAGGCGAGATGGTAGTAGCGATAGGTGCACACGATGCGCTGAATGCACAACTTGTTGAAAAAATCGGTTTTAATGCAATATATATAGGAAGCTATTCTTTGGAAGGTACCCAAAAGGGTGAGCCTGATATGGATATAATGACAAAAACTGAAAAATTAACTGTTATAAGAAATATAGTCAATGCAGTAAATATACCTGTTATTGCAGATATGGAAGAAGGTTATGGAGATGTTGTCAATGTTATTAAAGCAGTAAATGAGTTTGAATCAACCGGAGTTTCCGGAGTACACTTAGATGATCAAAAAATCCCTTCCAAGTGTCCTTTTATTCCAAACTTGCCAAAGACTGAACTCATATCGGTTAAAGAAATGTGTGCCAAAATTAAAGCTGCAACTGATTCCAGAAGTGATCCGGATTTTATGATTATTGTTCGCTCTGATGTGATCGGTACCGTAGCCAGAGAAAAGTATTACAGTGATAATATGATTGAAGAAGTTGTTGAGAGAAGCAATGCATACACTGAAGCAGGAGCAGATGCAATCTTTGTTATGGCACTGACAATAGAAGAAGTTAATTATTTTGCTAAAAATATTCACGCACCTCTTGTAGGTATTTTTGCATATATGGAACCTATTGCCATAAAAGAATTTAAAAAGGCAGGTTATAAAATGGCAATAGGTGCCAATTTATGCATGTGGATGGCTGCAAAAGGAGTAATGAATGGCTTGAAAGTTTTAAAGCAAACCCAGGATTTTAATGCCATACGCAAGTTTTTAATAACTGATGAGGAATTTTACGACATAATAGATATAAATAAATATGAGAAATACTATAAGAAATACAGTTAGGGCAGTAAACAATTAAACAGTAATGAAATAGGCATAGGAGGAAGCTAGATAATGAAGACAACTTATAATTTTGGAATAATTGGTGCAGGTTGGATCGCTGAGCAGCAGGTACGTGCATTGAACATGATACCGGAAGTTAATATTATAGGGATTGCAACAAGACATAAAGAAACATCAGGTGCTTTTAAGGAAAAAATGTGCAATGAAGGCTGTATGTGCCTAAAAGATTGCAAATGTTTTACTGATTACCATGAGCTTCTTAGTATGGAAAATCTTGATTTTGTTAGTATTTCCGTACCCAACAAGATTCATAAAGAGGTATTATTTGATGTTGCAGCAGTGGGCAAGCATGTAATTTGTGAAAAACCGGTGGCAAACAATTTAAAAGATGTAGATGAAATGATAGATATTATGGACAGAAAAGGATTAAAGTTTGCAGTCTATCACGAAGGTGCCTTTTATGAAGAAAATTTACTCATAAAAGAGCTTATTGGCCAGGAGGATTTTAAGACAACAAGATTTGCCTGGGATGGAGCACTTGCAATAGGAAAATGGAATTGGAGCGAAGATATGTGGAGAGTTGACCCTTCAATTTCAGGTGGCGGCGTAATTATGGATGAAGGGGTGCACCTGTGTCATTTGTTAAAGATTTATTTTGACCATCAGAAACCGTTATCTGCCAGCGCATTTATCGATAGATTGGGTCAAAAATGGACACCCTGTGAAGATATGGGCACTATGATGTTTGAATTTTCTTCTGGTACTGCAGTTGCAAGCACAAGCTTTCAACCACGAATAGGTCGCAATAAAAATATGAGCAGTTATAGCCAGGGAATAATTACGGAAAACGGGAGCATTGAAATCATATTTAGGGGAAATGCCGAAGGCGTATTTTCGCCTGTTGAAAAGGTTTTGGTGACAACTCAGAAAGAAATCAAGGAATATCCGATGCCAAATTATAGCTGGCCATTGGAAAAAAATGCCAATGCTTTCAAAAAGTTATTTTTAGATTTTATTGACTCTGCAGTAAATAACAAAACACCTTATGTTAATGGCAGAAGCGCAAGGGATGCACTTGAAATGGTAATGGCATCATATTTATCAGCAGCCCTGGGAAAGGCTATTAAATTACCTTTGGATAAAGAATCACCAATTTATACTGAAGGAGTGCTTGGTTTAAAAAAACTTGATTCCCAGATTGATGCAGGTTCTATATTAAGAAGAAAGAAGATGTATGGTCTTTAATAATAATATATTTTTTATTATTAAATTTATTAACAAATAATAATTAAGAAATTAAATTTTTAAATATTGGAAGGTACAAAATGGTTAATAGATTAATTGATAAGGTTGCGATAGTTACAGGCGGCGGGACAGGTATTGGAAACGGTATTGCCAGAATTTTTGTATCAGAGGGAGCGAATGTTGTAATTTGTGGCAGGACCCAAAAAACTCTTGATAAAACTGTTAAGCAGGCAAAGGACGGCCCTGGTAAAATTGTAGCAATTGTATGTGATATTTCAAATAGTGAACAGGTAAAACATATGGTTCAAAAAACTATCGACAATTTTGGCAAACTCAATATCTTGGTAAATAATGCAGGAATAGGAGGATTTTCCAAAACAGCAGTAGAG
>JAMCVO010000745.1 GCA_023475715.1 Actinomycetota bacterium | reverse complement strand
GATTTAAATTAGCCATATCAGTTTTATTTAACTATTAAATATAATATTAGACTAGCGACAGCTAAAATTGTAACGGGAATGACGACTTTCTGAAAAGGGAAGTAGGATTTATTTCCGTGGGTTTTTTTCAAAAAATGCTGCAGCAAGAGTGAAAGAGAAAAAACGATCATCCCCAAGGCAATCCCAAAAATAAGCTTATCAACACCATAAAGCATATTTGCCGGATGCCCAATTAACTTGAGATATTTTAAGGGAATGATAACCGAGAAAAAAGTAATAATAATGTATAAGAAAGAAAGTACGGTTTGGGACAAATGGAGATATTTCTGGGTTGGTTTGGCCAACACAATCGATAAAGAAATAATCAAAGCGCCGATCCAGAGCCCAGAGATCGTATCATCTATTTTAAGCCAGCGGGACAAGCCCAAACCGGCACCAATTGCAACCGTACATACAGGACACATATAGTTTTCAATTATAACATAGGCTTTAGAGAAAATAATGTATAATTTATTCTGATGAAGAAAGTACTGATTACAGGAGGGAATAAGGGAATCGGGTTGGAAATAACAAAACTTTTTTTGGAAAATGGTTATCAAGTCTTTGTTCTAGCACGGGATTTTAAGAATTTTTCCCTGAAAGCGGAGAAAATAGTTTTTGACCTGACCGAAATTGAAAAAATTCCCCTGTTGGTGAAAAAAATCGGTGACATCGATGTCTTAATCAACAATGCTGGTATCATGAACTCGTTTCCTTTTGATAATTACCCGGAAAAGAAAAAGAGAGAAATGTTAAAAATTAATTTGGAGGCACCGGTTGGTTTAATCTCTGAATTTTCCCGAGGGATGATAAAACGGGGTGGAGGCAGAATAGTGAGTTTGGCTTCGGTGGCCGCCGAAATCGGGCATCCGGACGTTTGGTACGGAATTACCAAAGCGGGAGTGGTCAATTTTACGGTCAGTTTTGCCAAATTATTGGGTCCTAGGGGAATCATGGTGAATTGCGTTGCTCCTTCCGCCACTGAAGGCACAAAACTTTTTAGTGTAATTCCGGAAAAACGTAGAGAGCACCTAAAAGCCGGGTCACTTCTGGGCCGTTTTGCCAAACCGATTGAGATTGCCCAGGCAGTTTACTGGTTGGGAAGCACGGCGCCGGAATATATCAACGGCGTTTGTCTTGATATTAACAACGGCGCGTATTTTCGGTAAAACAAGCAATTAGGCCATTAAAATCCGTATCTAAAATACTTTATAGTAATAATATTATTTCGCACTATACAGCTAGTGATAAATATGAAATTAGATTCTCCTGCTGTTAAATTGGCGGCTATTGGCGGTTCTTCTTTTTCTGAACAGTAAAACCGACTGTTGATAAAAAATTCCACATTATTGTCAGATAAAATTGTTAAAGGATTGCCGCCAAAAAGATCGCCATTTCTAAATGTTTTTTCTTCGTATATTCTATATTTCTCTATACCTTGGTATTGATGTATGTCGTTTATATCTTTATCATAATTTCGTAAAATCCAATATGCACAAGAATATTTAATTTTTGAATTAGACGTCTTATCGCATAAATATTTATTATTAAATTTCGTTAGATTTGCTAGACAAGTTCCTGAGTTTTTTAATCCGAAACAAGATTGCCACTCATTCAATTTATAAGCTCTAGTACTGTAACAATTTTCTCTAATAGAATAGCCAACGTCGCCTCCAAGACCAATTCCATAGCTAAGGAAGCATAAATTAAGGGGAGTTTTTGTGTAAATATTCTTGACTAAATAATCCTGAAAGGGTAATAAAAGAATTAACACTATAGATACGATAAAACCAATGAGTAATATTTTTTTCTTCATTATGTAAAAGTATAATAAAAAGCTTTAATATTTTCTTCTTTTAGTATATAATCAAAATACTTTTTAAAGAAAGGCGGAATATGACGGATGAGAATCAAGAAGCAAGAATCAAGCATTAAGAATAAGGTTGAAAAAACCGTTTCCTCAGGTGTAAAAAAATCTTCTTCAAAAGAACCTCAAACCATGGAGGAGCTGCTTACCCAAACCGGTTATAAGTTCAAATCATATAAAAGAGGCGACCCGGTGACGGGAACGATTATTTCCGTTTCCCCCAATGAAATTTTAATTGATATCGGCGCAAAAAGTTATGCCCAGGTCGGGCATAAAGACTTGGAGAATATCAAAGACCTGATTAAAACGATGAAAGTCGGGGATTCAATAACCGGTTTAGTCATGTTTCCGGAAAATGAATTGGGTTACATGGTTATCTCCCTTCGTAATTTAGGTTATGAGAAAAGATGGGAGACTTTGGCGGAAAAACTGGATAAAGACGAAGAAATCGAAGTGAGAGGATTGGATATTGCCAGAGGCGGAGTTTTAATTGATTACGCAGGCATCCGCGGATTTATTCCTGCGTCCCAGTTAGACACCACCACTGTTTCTGACCCCATAAAACTTAAAGGAAAAAGAATAAAAGTCAAAATACTGGAATTGAACAAGAAAAATACTCGTTTAGTGGTGTCGCAAAAAGCAGTGACCCAAAAAGATCTGATCAAAAAACAGAAAGAAGCTTTGGATAAATTTGAAGTCGGTAAAAAATACGAGGCGGTAGTTACCGGAGTGGCGCCATTTGGAATTTTTGTCGTTGTTCCAGTTGGAAAAGAAGGTGTGGAAATCGAAGGTTTAGTTCATATCTCCGAGATTGCCTGGGAAAAGGTCGAAAATCCGCAAAAGTATGTCAAAACCGGTGAGAGAATCGAAGTTGTAGTTATTGGTATTGATAAGGCAACTGGCAGACTTAATTTATCGAAAAAACAGTTAACTCCTGATCCTTGGAAGGAAATTGCGAAAAAATATAAAGTTGATCAGCAGGT
>JAMCVO010000184.1:995-2893 GCA_023475715.1 Actinomycetota bacterium | reverse complement strand
AAATTGATTTCTCGACATCAACTTTTGCGGCAGATTTTGAATATAATAAAAGTACAAATAAATACCTGAAATCGGTCGGCGGAAGTCCTAATCTTGATAGAGAATCTAATGAACAATTATCATTTAATAACGTGATAGCTCTGGTTACAGACATTGCTAATTCCGGTGATTCGGCGGGTCACATGATAGTCAGAACAACAGGAAACGGAAAAGCATTTTTCTTTTTTGATGGTAATGTTGCAGAAGGTACTTGGGAAAGAAAGAGCATAACAGATCCGATGGAGTTTAAAGACAGCGCAGGCAATGACGTATTATTCAACAGGGGATCAACATACATAGGATTGGTTCAGGGGACCGACAGAGTTATTTATTAATAAGAAGTAAAAATTTGGTTGAAAAAAGCAATCAAAAAAACATAAATTCAAGTGAAGCTTTGGGGCGTATCTTATTTCCAGGAGAAGAAATTCAGAAAAAAGTCAAAGAGCTTGGAAATAAGATCACCTTAGATTATAAGGATAAGGAACTGTTAATTGTCTGTATTCTTCGTGGTGCAGTAATCTTTCTGACGGATTTAATCCGACACATTGATTTACCCCTTTCTATTGACTTTATGAGTATTTCTTCTTATGGTTTTAATACACCTGATTCAGGTTTGGTTAAAATCACCAAGGACCTGGATGAAAATATCGAGGGAAGGAATGTCCTGATAGTTGAAGATATTATCGATACAGGACTGACATTAAGCTATCTGATTCGTAATTTAAGAGCAAGAGAGCCTGAAAGTATTGAGATCTGTACGCTTATCGACAGGGCTGTGAGAAGAATTGCCGATTTAAAGATAAAATATTGTGCATTTAATATTGAGAGTAAATATGTAGTCGGATATGGTCTTGATTACAAGCAAAAATACAGAAACCTGGAATCTATTTACGAATTAAAGACAGCTACTGTAAAAAAAGATATAGAATCTTTAAAGTCTTCCTTAAACAAATGAAATACTGATGAAATTTAACTATTATGAGCGACAAAGATGATTTGATAAAAATGAATCTTGAAGGGGTAAGAATGGAATATCCCTCTCAAAAACCTATCATTCTTTTAAAAGAAGAATCCGGCAATAGATTTCTTCCTATATGGATAGGGGCTTTTGAAGCTTATTCCATTGCGCTTGAACTTGTTCATTATAAAACACCAAGACCAATGACCCATGATTTAATAATAGACATATTTGACAGTTTAGGTGTAACCGTGAATCATATTTGTATTTGCGATATCATTGATGATACTTTTTATGCAATCCTGAACCTGGTGAAAGATGAAAATACGGAGATAAATATAGATTTAAGACCTTCCGATGCAATTGCTATTGCCGTAAGATGCAAATGCCCAATATTTGCTTCAGTTAGCGTAATTGAAAATGCTGGCCTTACAATCTCAACCATTGATGAAGAAGTAGAAAAATTCAGGGACTTTCTGGATCATACAAATCCGGATGATTTCGATATCAAATAAAAATATTTTTTCCCATCCAAATCGGAAGATAAAATTTGACTAAATTGCTTTAAATTTATATAATTTCAATAATGTAATTACACTGATGTAATTATAAAGATGTAATTAAGAGTTTATTATGAAAAGTTTAAAAATTAAGAGTAACACAAAACAACAAATTCCGGCTAATTATTATAAATCTCAGGATGTCTGTAAAATTACCGGCCTTACTTATAAGCAACTTGATTATTATGACAGGACAAAGTTTTTAAGTCCGTCCATAAATCAGGCTTTAGGTTATGGTACCAAGAGGATGTACAGTTTCAATGATTTATTGAAGCTAAAAGTAGTCAAGAGTCTTCTTGATGCAGGAATAAGCCTTCACAAGATAAGAAAAACAAAGCAGT
>JAMCVO010000184.1:0-985 GCA_023475715.1 Actinomycetota bacterium | reverse complement strand
GATGAGGTTGTTCTCAAGGTCACATTGATTTCAGACGGTTACACTGTTTATGCATGTTATTCAGACCAGGAAATTATTGATACTTTAAACAAGGGACAGGCTGTTTTTGGGATTGCGCTTGAGAAGGTTTATAACAAACTCAAAAAAGACGTTGAAAAGTTTTTAATTAATAATAATTATATAAACAGCAGTTATTCAAAGGAAGATAATTTTTAACGGCAAAATTTTAAATATTGGCTTTTTAAGTTTTTATTTATGTAAAAAATTATAAGTTTAAAAGAAAAGAGTCAGAAACAAAATATGAATGTAAAAATGCTAACAGTGGTAGACAATGTTAATAAGAACAATACCCCGGCATCAAATATTATAAATGCCGATGAGGTTGTTTTTGCAAATGAAAGCGAAAAAGAATTTGCAAAAATATTGGATTTTTATAAGATCAAATGGCAGTATGAACCAAAAACTTTTCCGTTAGAGTTCGATAATGACGGGATACCTGCTTTATCTTTTACTCCTGATTTTTATCTCCCGGATCTTGATTTATTTATTGAACTTACAACTTTAAATCAGAATCTTGTTACTAAAAAGAATAAAAAAATAAGAAAGCTGAGGGAACTTTATCCCGATATTAATATCAAGCTGTTTTATAAGAAAGATTACGACAGCCTGCTGTTTAAGTTTGTAAAATAATTTTGTACGGCGAGAGGATTTTAACCCTGTGGAAGGAAACATTAAAGGAGATATTGGAGAGCTTTTCAGCAAATATGGCACAATCCAGGGTAAACCTTCCATATGGGGTGCTTTTCGGATACTGCTTGTGAAATCAGGCGTTCAGGCAATCATAGCTTACAGATGCTATCACAAATTATATAAATGGCATTTAAGACTTCTGGCCGAGTTCATGTGCAGAATCAACTTATTTTATAATGGTGCAGAAATTGATCCGGGTGCGGAAATAGGCCCAGGATGCAAAATCTGGCACTCT
>JAMCVO010000602.1 GCA_023475715.1 Actinomycetota bacterium | reverse complement strand
ACAGTAAAAGCATTTTTCCTATTTTATTATTGCCGTCCACTTGATTTCTGCTCATTTACAAATAAATTTCTTTTACAATAATTTAGACTTTCTGATCAATTGCTAATTAAAAATTATTAATATCATGTCAGTAAAATACATATCTGGCAATCAATGTGCAATTCTAATAAAACAAGGCCTCATTGGTTTGACATAATAATGTAATCATGATTATTGTAAAATTTTAAGAAATTATATATATTAGTTTATTTATAACCATAACAAGTATTTGAGCAAACGCGAAAGATAGTTTAATACTTTTATTTTTCTTGAACATTTAAAATCTAGAATTTATAAAACAATTACATATATAGAATTTTTTTAATTATACAAAAATTTTACACTATCGGGAAAGGTCTATAAATGGAATTTGCAGAAAGACTTAAGAGGCTGGGAAGTGAAAATGCTTTTACTGTCCTTGGTAAAGTAATGGAATTAAGGGAACAGGGTAAAGATGTCATCAGTTTTTGCATCGGTGAACCGGATTTTGACACACCTGAAAATATCAAGAAAGCTGCCTTTAATGCTTTAAATAAAAATATGACACATTATGGACCTTCAGGAGGGCTCCCTGTCTTTAAGAGGACAATTGCAGATTACATATCCAAAACCAGAAAAGTTAATGTTGGTGAAGAGAACGTTTGTATAAGTGCCGGGGCAAAAGCAATAATCAATTATACCATTCATGCTCTTTTGAATCCTGGGGACGAAGCCATTTATCCTAATCCCGCCTATCCTACATATGAATCAATAATAAACTTTGTAGGAGGCAAGGCTGTCCCGCTTCCTCTTCTCGAGTCCAGAGCATTCAGTTTTAGTGTGGATACACTGAAAAAGCTCATAACAAAGAAAACAAAACTTATTATTATAAATACTCCCCAAAATCCGACAGGGGGTTTTCTGTCCAAAGATGACCTGCAGGTAATAGCAGATATAGCTATAAAAAATAACATATTTGTACTGTCCGATGAAATCTATTCAAGAATACTTTACGAAGGAGAATTTAACAGCATTTTTTCAATTCCGGGTATGGCAGAAAGAACAATTCTTATTGATGGTTTTTCAAAGGCATACGCAATGACAGGCTGGAGGCTTGGTTTTGGAATAGCAAATAAAGAACTTACCCGGGAACTGATAAACCTTGAGAATAACTGCGTGGCATGTACTACAACATTTAATCAGTTTGCCGGTATTGAAGCTCTGACCGGATCACAGGATTCAGTTGACGAAATGGTGAGAGAATATAAAGAAAGAAGGGATCTGATAGTCGACCTCCTGAATGGCATAGATGGTATTTCTTGCTTAAAACCAAAAGGTTCCTTTTATGTATTTCCAAATGTAACAAAGGCATGCAAAAAACTTGGATTAAAGGATGCGGAAGAATTTCAGGATTATCTGTTATATAATCATGGAGTTGCAGTTCTTGCAAGAACATCCTTCGGAAAAAAGAATGAAAATGAAACTGAAGAATATATAAGAATTTCCTATGCAACCTCAAAAGATAATATAAGGGAAGGCCTAAAAAGGATAAAGAAAGCTGTTGAAAAATAACCTTCTTGTTTATGATCTGTAATGTGAGCTCGCCTTTACAAAATCATGGGTTAAGTCAGTGGTCCATATTTTGCTGCTGACCTCACCGCAATTCATATTAACTTTTACCTTTATGTTTTTATTCTGCATTGTCAGAAGCGCAGGTTCCATGTTTTCACTGACTTCCATTCCATTATGGAAAATGAGAAAATCATTCATGTGGAGATCGATATTGTTTATATCAAATTCAATATCAACAGAACCTATTGCAGATGCGATTCTTCCCCAATTGACAGTCTCTCCAAAGATGGAAGCTTTAAATAAAATTGAATTTGCTATTTTTAAGCCTATCTTTTTTGCCTCGTCCCTGCTTCTTGTCCCCAGAATTTCTATTTCAATAAACTTTGAAGCGCCTTCCCCGTCAAGTACAACCTTCTTTGCCATTTCTTCCAGGACATAAATCAATCCCTTCCTGAAAAGAGGGTAGGATCTGCTTTCCCTGCTGTTGATTTCAATTCCGCTTTCTCCGTTATTTTGTATAAAAACCATATCATTGGTACTCTGACATCCATCTATCGTTATGGAATTAAAACTGTATTCCACATTGGTCTTTAAAAGCTCATCCAGGACTTCAGGTTTTACTGCGGCATTAGTTGCAATAAAACACAATGTCGTAGCCATATTAGGAGCAACCATTATCGATCCTTTGCCTATTGCCCCTATTATAATATCCTTACCTTCAGCAGTTTTTATTCTTATGGCAGTTTCTTTAGGATTTTTATCAATAGTTAAAATTGATCTTGCCGCTCTGTGACCGCCTTCCGGATCAAGGCTGTCTGCCATTTCCTTAATTCCATGGGTAATTTTTTCAACAGGAATCTGCTTTCCTATCAGTCCGGTTGATGCAACAGTGATATTCTCATAATTTAACTTTAAATATTTTGATGCTGCCGAAATAACATCTTTTGCATTTTTAATACCTTGTTCTCCCGTACAGGCATTCGCAATACCTGTATTAATTATTATTGCTTTTATATTTCTGGTTTTAGCCAGCTGTTCCTTGCAGACAATAACAGGAGCTGCACAAAATTTGTTTGTGGTAAAGACAGCTGAAGAAACAGTGTCAAGTGGCGTATAAATAATGCTTAAGTCGTCTTTTCTTGACCTTCGTACACCACTGTGTATTGCCTGTGCAAAAAATTGAGGAACACTTGTTATGGTACCGTCTTCGATTATTTCAAAATTTTTATCCATAAATATATTTACTTCTTCCCTTCTATAGCTTTTTTCATCCTGGCAAGGCCAGCAAGTATAGCATCATTACTTGT
>JAMCVO010000082.1 GCA_023475715.1 Actinomycetota bacterium | reverse complement strand
CGAGGGCCATCCACATTATTCTTGTTTAGAAAATCTTTTATTTTTGAAATTCTTTCATTGATACTGAGTATCGCAATTTCTTTTTCCATATTTGACCTTTCAACATTTAAAAATTCAACATTTATAAGCTAATTTGTCCCTGGAATTCTTCCTGTCCTGTACATCCCAGCTAAGTCCTCCCGGAAGCTGCCAGCCGCTTAATCCTATCCGGTTATCGGTTTTTTTTGTATTTCTCAGATTTCTATATCGCATTTAATAGATCAATTAAAATATTCTTTCATTTCTTCTAAAATACTATTGATTTTATTTTTCGTTGTTTTATCAACAGGCTCTACCTTATGAGAAGATAAAATCTCTTCAACTTTTTTATGTGCAAGATCATAAAGAGCAGGACTTCCCTCCTTTTGCCACTGCTCAAATGAATTTATCCACTGATCCAGACTGCAATCCATCATAAGACCTTCGCCCCTTAAATATTTCAAGGTATGTTCGTCCACCAGCATTGAACCTGAGCTATGCATATTTCTTTTAATTGCCTCAAGACCTATAGCTTCTTCATTAATTGATACTTGCTGCCTGATTCTTTTTATAAAACTTATTGCCTGGTCATCAATGACTAATTGTTCCAGGCTATGGTTTAAACCATTATCCAAAGTACCGCCTCCGGTAATGATGCTTGGTTTATTTAAAGACATCAAAACTCCCGACAGCATTTTCTCCATTTCAGCCTGGCCGCCAGGTTTTTTAGCACTGGATCCAAAACCGTAAAGATTAGAAGGCAGATTATACCTGCAGCAGCATTCAGCAATAAGAACCGAACTCATTGCCAACTCCGGAGCTCCAAAATTTGTGGTACCCTTGCGCATATTTGATGGTGTAACTCTTGATCCCAGAACCATTCCCAGGCCTGGTTCTATTAAATAAACAAAAATATGCATAGCAATCATTTCCGCCATTGAAAGGACAGCACTTCCCGAAAAAGTTATTGGTCCTGTCAAACCAAGAGCAGGAGCAGATAAGACTTCAACAGGTATGCCTCTCTTTGCACACTCAATAAAAGCATTAACCTCTTCTTCCGGACATTTAAGCGGTGAAATTACAGCTATATCTATATACAACAAAGGTTTTTCTTTTAATGCATCCTCCCCTCCCCTTACAGCCTCGGCCAGTTTAACAATGCCTGTAACTTCAGCTGCAGACTTGACAGTAATGTCTACCGGCTTTAAAGAATTGCTGAAAGAATTTACAAAAAGCTGTAAATTTCCAAAACCTCCCGGGGCATCTGCCGGATTTACTGTGGAATTTACTAAATCATACCCTTCCAGCGCATCTACAACACAAGCAGCCTTTTTTGCATCCTCCAATGTTGCGTTGCGACGCTGACCTGTAGCATAATCCAGGACAAATGGATGCCCTATGCTCGGCCTGAAGGCTATTCTATCTGCCGAAAGATGAATTTTACGGGTTCTGTCCCTTCCATACATTTTAAAACCGTTTTTTGGAATCTTTGAAATCATAGACTCTATAAAATCAGGTTTAAAAAATACCCGCCCATTGTTATCGACTTTCATTCCGGCTTTTTTAAATAATGTTAAAGCTTCAGCATTTTCAAATAGAAAACCTGTCTGATTTAGCAACTTGAGTACAGATTCATGAATAATATTGAATTCTTCTTCAGACATTTCCTGTAATCTTAAATACAATTTAACAGCCTTTCATATCTTTTAGTTTTTTTGATTAATCATGTTCATCTTCAGATTTACCTATCGGCATAATACTATTTAATAATTGAATCCATTTTTAGTAAAAATCTATATTTTTAATATAAAATAACCAGATTTTAAAATTTTTTAATATGTTTACGGTAAATTTTCTCAATTTTTCTTATTAACCTGTTATCAAGCTTGGGTTCACTATTATTTTTTAATATTTTGGTTACCTTATCATTTGCGTTATCAACTATTCCCTTTGATCCTTTATCTACCCAAGCCTGTCCGAAATCTCTGTCGATAATATCAAAGATATATTGCTCATTCTTATAGTTTTTTAAAGTATGTTCATGTATTACATAATTTGAAGAATAACCTATTTCATGGATGGCATCAATTGCAAGTGTTTCGTCATTGACTTCAAATCCTTTTTTAAACCTTGCAAACATCCTTAAAAGTTCATTATCAATAACCGCCTCTTCTAGGCTGAATGAATTTGCAGCTTCAAGATTTCCTACTCCTGAAATCATGGATGGATTAAACTGACCTGCCATAAAAAGCCCGGTGGATTTTTCTATACCCGCCTGCATGTCAGGAACTTTTGAATCACAGATCATATTCCCGGCATCAAGCGGGATCTTTAACAGTCCTGCAAGCTTTGTAGATGCAATTGTAGTTAATAAAAATTCAATACTTGCATGAGAAATATTTGCTGTCCTCATGTCTGCACCGGTAAGTCTGGGTTCGTAAACTATAGGAGAACCTTTTTTTATAACCTGAGCAAAAATAAATCCAGCCATGCTCTCAGCATGCTGCACAACAAGGCCTCCTGCAATTGTAACCGGTGCTGTAAGTCCGGAAATAGGACCTACACACATCAATACTGGAATATTGTTTTCACAACATTTATAAAGCAGGTCAATGTCTAAAGAATCAAACTTTAGGGGACTGGTAGATGATATCGATACATTCATCAAAGCCAAGTCCTCAAGTCCGGTAATATCTTCTTTTAAAACACTTATCATATCAACCATTGCCTTTAAATTTTCTGAATTATATGGTTGCATATAAATATATTTAGTTGAATATTGAAGTAATGTTTTCAGGACAAAAAGATCCCTGTATTTTGGATCAATATCATTAGGATAAATACAACCGCAAATAATTTTTACAAAATCAAGGTTTTCA
>JAMCVO010000202.1 GCA_023475715.1 Actinomycetota bacterium | reverse complement strand
AGAAAGAATATTAATGATGTTCTGGAGTTTCCATTTGATAGTAAAGATTTTAAGGAATCTATTCAAAGGGCCGAAGATGTATTTGAGGCTGAATCTGAAAATACAGGCAAGGTAACACATTTTTCAAAAAAAATAATGTTCTTTAGCACAAAAGGTGGTTCAGGCAATACCTTTATTGCAATAAATTTTGCACTTGCATTAAGGAAGCGCACCAAAAAAGAAGTTTTATTATTTGATGCAAATTACCAGCTTGGCGATATTGCCCTGATGCTGGGTTTATATCCTAGAAATACTATCTTTGATCTGATGACTATAAACAAATATGACCCTGAAACTATGAATATATTTCTGACTGCGCACAATTCCGGAATCAAAATATTGCCTTCACCCATAGACCCTTCGCAAAGTGAAACAATAGGGAGCGAAGTCTCAATAAAGGTTCTGGAGGAATTAAGCAAGATTGGAGACTACATAGTTATCGATGCACCCTTTGGCTTTTCAGATATAGCTGTCTCTTTTTTAGAAAATATTGACCATTTATTTATAGTAAGCACCAAGGACCTGCCAAGCATAAAAAATTTGAAAATATATCTTCAGGTGCTGGATAAATTGAAATTTAAAAGTGAAAAACTGACAATAATTTTAAATAGGGCCGACAGCAAGGTTGAATTTGAGATTAATGAAATTGAAAAAACAATCAACAGAAAGATAGATGTAAGGATTCCAAGTGACAGGATAGTTCCGGTAAGCATAAACAAGGGAACTCCTGTCTTTATCAGCTATCCTAAGTCATCAGTAAGCAAAAACATATATAAATTAACAGATATTTTATTATCCGGTAAGGGATATGTTACTGGCTTGGAAAAAATTATAAATTAAATATAGGTAAGGTAAAACAAAATGGGATTGCAGGAAAAAATAAAAAATGCTGAAGAATTAAGCATAAGTTCAAGCTCGCCCAGGATAGAGGCTTTACCTCTAAGAAAAAAACAGATAGAAGATATTAAAAAAAATATCCATTTGAAATTGATAGAAGAGCTTTCAGATATTATTTTCAGAAAGAATATTAATGATGCTGAACTGAAATCAAAGGTAAGCTACAGTGCTCAAAAATTAGTTTATGAAAATGATTTTCCGCTGACCATAGAAGAAAAAACAAAAATCATTGGTGAAATAATTGACGATATTGTGGGTCATGGCCCGATAGAGGAGTTCCTGAGGGATAAGGAAGTTACGGAAATAATGATTAACAATCCTTTTACTATATATATTGAAAAATTCGGGAAGATCTATAAAACCAATAAGTCTTTTCTTGATGAAAATCATTTAATGAGAATCATTGACAAGATAGTAAGCAGGATTGGAAGACGTGTCGATGAATCGTCGCCATATGTTGACGCAAGATTACCTGACGGTTCAAGAGTAAATATAATTATAAGTCCACTGACTCTTAATGGTCCCGTAATGACTATTCGAAAATTTGCTGCTGACCCTTTTACAATTAATGATCTTATTGAATTGGGAACATGCACAAAAAAAGTTGCAGAGTTTATGAAAGCATGTGTCAGAGGACGGCTTAATATCATTACATCCGGCGGTACTGGTACGGGTAAAACAACAATGCTAAATGTCCTGTCTTCTTTCATCCCAAATGATGAAAGAATTATTACAATTGAAGATGCAGCAGAGCTTCAGCTCAGTCAGATGCATGTTATCAGAATGGAGGCCAGGCCACCTAATATTGAGGGAAAAGGGGAAGTGACAATCAGAGACCTGGTAAGAAACGCATTGCGTATGAGACCAGACAGGATAATAGTTGGTGAAGTAAGAGGGGGAGAAGCTTTGGACATGCTTCAGGCTATGAATACCGGACATGATGGCAGTATAAGTACGCTTCATGCAAATGCACCAAGAGATGTTCTATCCAGGATTGAGACTATGGTTTTGATGGCAGGGGTAGACCTGCCGGTTAGAGCTATCAGGGAGCAAGTATCTTCTGCAATAGATATGATTATACATTTAAACAGGCTTAAAGATGGCTCAAGAAAGATAGTCAAAATAACCGAAGTCCAGGGAATGGAAGGAGAAGTCATTACTCTTCAGGATATATTTCAGTTTGATTTTGCGATGGGTATTGATGAAAAAGGCAGATACAAAGGAGAGCTAAAAGCAACAGGACTGCGTCCTAAATTCTCAACCAGGCTGCAGGATTATGGAATTGATCTGCCAGGCAGTATGTTTCTGGGAGAAGAATAAAAATGTTTGGAAATAATAAATTTAAAAAGTCAAAATTACCCTGCAGACTGATAATTATATTTGTATTTATAGCTGGTATAGTATTTTTTACTCTGAATTCATTTGTATTTGCGCAGGAGCCAGAAAGCGACTCTCAGCAATTATCCCAGGAATCCGAGCAAATATTAATCAAGGATATTGATACGAAGAAATATCCCGAAATAAATATTTATCTTAATTTCAAAGCAGGTTCTTTCCTGGGACTTAGCAGCCTTGATAAAAGCAATTTCATTATAACAGAAAATAATGAACCTGTTAAAAATTTCGATTTTGCAAAAATTGGTGAAATAAACGAGCCCGTTGGGATTGTATTGGTTCTTGATACAAGCGGAAGCATGAAGGGAAGCCCTCTAATCGATGCTATCAATGCTGCAAATACTTTTATCGATGAAATGGGAGGCAGCGACAGAATAGCGGTTATAGGGTTTTCAGATAAAGCTATTGTTTATTCAAACTTTTCTTCAAACAAGCAGCAATTAAAAGATTCTATTTCACATGTTACAGCGGCAGGCGAGACTGCTCTTTTTGATGGAATAATAAAAGGATTAGATCAGTTCAACAACTACGATGAAATAAATCACAGATATTTAATTGTGCTGTCGGATGGCAAGGATACAGCAAGTCTTTCCAGTATTGGTGATGTTGTACAGAAAAGCAAAGAGAAAAATATAATTGTTTATTCCATAGCTTTGTTGTCTAAAGATTTCGATCCTGAAGATATCAGCCGGATATCAAGAGAGACAAATGGAGAGCTCTTGACTACAGCAGATTCTCAGGATCTGGCCGGTTTTTATAGCCTGATATCTCAAAAAATCAGAAATCAATATAAAATTACTTTCAAAAGTGCAAAACCCAGAACAGAAAATATAAATATTGGAATAGCAATTAAAAAAGATGATATAAACGATTCAGTAAAAATTACTTACCCTAATCCATTTTATACATATTCGGCAAGCAAAGTAATAAGTGATCCGCTTGCAGACACTCGCTATGCTTTTGCAGGCATATGGTGGTTCAAATTTGTAATTTTTGCGCTGGTTTTTGTAAGTGCCACATTATTGATATATCTGATATCAACAATCATGGTTCGGAACAAGAAAGATCTGAAAAGTAAAACTGATTTTTATTTAAACAGCGCTATGAATAAAAATCTTGAAGCAGAACCTGATGAAAAAGAAAAGAAAAAAAGTATCTTATCAAGACTGTCAGGTTTAATTTCTAAAATATCTTCGGGGAAAAGATTTGGTGAACTGTTTGAGCAGAAACTCAAACGTGCAGGCATGAATTTAAAAGGTACTGAATTTATATTCATACATATAACCATAGTGATCATATCAACTCTTGTTACATTTCTGTTAACAAAGAACATCTCATTGATGCTAATGATTGTAATGGTTGTGATTTTTCTTCCATTTTTATTCATTAATTTTAAAACAGGACAAAGACTTAAAAAGTTTAATGAACAATTACCCGATACACTGCAGCTGGTCGAGGGAGCTTTAAAGGCAGGCTACAGTTTGAACCAATCACTGGCAATGGTAATAGAAGAAACCAAACCACCCATTTCTGAAGAGTTTAAAATAATCTTAAGTGAAATCAGAATAGGATTACCTGAAAAAGAGGCTCTTGAAAATATGGCCATCAGGATAAACAGTGAGCTCTTTAGCTGGGTAGTAAAGGCAATAAACATCCAGAGAGAAGTGGGAGGCAATCTTGCTGAAATCATGAATATCATTGCCAATACTATAAGAGAAAGAGATAGAGTTTTAAGGCAGATAGGAGCTCTTACGTCGGAAGGTAAACTCTCAGCTTACGTACTTATAGGGTTGCCTATAGTTATTGCAATTGCTCTTTCAATGTTAAACAGATCTTATATCTCTGTACTTGTTACTACAAAAATGGGTATTGGAATGCTCGCGCTGGCTGTTGTTTTAATGATAGCAGGTATTATATGGATTTTAAGAATAGTAAAAATCGAATATTAAGATTGGGGAAAATATGCAACTGATATTTTTTATTATGTTAGGGACTGTATTTGTGTCAGTCTTTTTAATAACTTTATTTTTCAGCATGCCAGCATTCCAAAAAAATGCACCGGCAACCAGTCTTGAAAAGTTAACTTTTTTCGATAACAAAGCAAGAAAGGAACACCTTAATCCTACTTTTGTTGAAAGAATCATAATGCCTGTTTCCAGGAAATTCCTGTCCATATTCAGAAAGGCTCTACCAAGAAATTTGGTTGAATCTGTAACCAAAAGACTGGAATTTGCCGGAATTCAGGATGTTGTTATGGTTGATGTGTTCCTGGGAATAAGATTCTTTATGCCATTTGTATTTTTGCTGGTGTTATTTTTTATTTCAACCTTTTTTAATGTTCCAACGACATTAAAAATGGTCCTGCTCTTACTTGTGCCAGTCTCGTATCTGTTTCCAGATTATTATTTAAAAAGCAAGACCACAAAAAGGCAGGATGAAATCAAAAAAAGCCTGCCAAATGCTTTGGATTTACTGACGATCAGTGTTGAGGCTGGTCTGGGTTTTGATATGGCTCTTTATAAAGTTGCAGAAAATATCAAAGGAACACTGGGAGAAGAGTTTAAAAGAGTTATAAAAGAAATGGAAATAGGGCTTTCAAGAAAGGATGCCCTTCGCAATTTAACGAAACGTACCGACGTTGCTGACTTGAATACTTTCATATTATCGATTATCCAGGCTGATATTTTCGGTATTTCAATAGGAAAAGTACTTAGAATTCAATCAGGTGAGATGAGAATAAAAAGAAGACAGGCTGCTGAAGAAAAGGGAATGAAAGCTCCTGTAAAACTTGTTTTTCCAACCATTCTTTTTCTTTTGCCTTCTCTGATGATCATAGTGATTGGGCCGGCAATACTGAGGGTAATGGATGTTTTAAAAGTAATAGGCCAGTAGAAAATGAAATTATAAATTATTAAAATAAGAAATGGAAAATAAAATGACAGATTTTAATAACGAAAACAAGAATGAAATAATCAAAATAAAAAACTATGATGATAGTTTACATGAGGAGCAGGATCTTTCCCACAGCAATAACGATAAAGTTTATTCAGATATATTTAAGGAAATGCTTTATCTTGAAAATTTAAGCAGCTTGCGGGATAAGACTAATAAATATTGTTTGATCAGGCTCTGGATTGAAAATATCGATGCACTCGTCAGTCTTTTGGGTTTTGAAAATAAAGATGATTTTTTATCTGAATTTTCAAGCATTTTAACTAAAAATCTCAGGAGTACGGATATATATCTAAAAACTGAAGAAAGCAATTTTTTAATGTTATTTCTGGGAACAACAATTGGCGATATAGAACTTGCATTAAAAAGAATTGAAAGTGTCATGTTAAAGAAATTCAATGCAAAAGTGGATCTGGAATGGCGCGTTATTAAAGCTTCCAACAGGGAAGAAGATATAGCTCCTTTCATAAACAGGAGTGATTTGGAAAATAAAACCATAAGCAATTCAACTACAAAAGGGCACGAAAGAGTTATCGTGAGAAGATTTGGATTGAAATCTATGTTCAAAAATTTTATTCTTTCATATTTAATTTTTTTTGGGATAACTTTAATTATTGGAATAATAATTTATTTTACGGAACAGAGATTTTCATTCATCCCCGAGCAGCTTAAATTTGGCGTGATTTTAAGTAGCTTAAATCTAGGGTTTCTCAATAATTTTAATAGCGATATAGTTACACTTATATTTTTTGCATTAGCAGGTCTGGCATTTTCAGTAATATTTGGGCTTTTTGGAGTTTTTATAGGCTGGGTAGTAAATATTGGATTGCGTTTATCCGGGGGTATAGAAATAAATACTCAATCGAAAATAAAAAAATCCAATAGCTTAAAATAATATTTCAGCTAATCTTGCTGCTTCACTTAACGGCCTGCAAAAATCATCAACTGCCATGCATGCACCGTTGAAAAACATTGTATTCATTTTTCCTCTTCCAGTGCTGGAACCATTCAAATGTGGAGCATCGAGTATGCCAATCCTTATAGCTTTCCCAATGATTTCAGGTATTACCAGCGGGTCTTTATATTTTTTTGACGTGTCAAGCTTTTTAATTGCATCTATAATCAGATTGGCATCATTAATTAACTGTGCTTTTCTTTTTTTAACATTTCTTTCATTTTTCATGTCAGGGCATCCATTTAAATAATTTTCAATTACTTTTTTTACTATTTCAGAACTTTCAATTATATCATCAGGCCTGGCAGCATGCTCTGACTCGCAGAACGCAACAACATGAACTATCTCAGGGTCGAGCTGCATCTGAAGCAGGGTAGATGACGCAAGCTGGCCCTTATTTTCTTTAAAAGTTCCTGACATACTGTATAACCCTGTTCTTGTCTGGCGTATGGATTTGAAATTATCATCATGTAATGCTTCAATCATTTCAATCTTTGCAAGCATTTTAGCGAGATCCATCGTAAAGGAGGTTTCCGGAGGCGTATTAAACATATATTGCGACACATAAGTAGCAGCTCCCATTTTTTTTGCATTATAAGCTGCAAGGAAAGCAGTAGCGACTGCTACGCTATCTGAAGTGTATCTCAAGCTCCATTGATGCGATTCATTTACCTCAACCGGGATATTTCTTTGTGCGTGCCATTTCATTACGGATTGATTTTCTGCAATAGAATCTTCAAGTTTCCTGTGGCTCCTGCCATCGAGCTCATTATACCAGCATAATGGAACAGCACACCATGCATTATTAATTGTTTTAGTTAGTACTTCAGCAAACTTCAGAATATTATTGGTACCGCTGTAGCACCTCATTAGCGGATAATTTCCGGTTCTTGATGCAGAGTAAAGCATTTTAAGGTCTCCAGCACTTCTTATTGGAACACCTCCGGCCCCATCCTTTTTGTTATCCATTTTTTCAGGCTTAAAAAAGAACTCCTGAGCATTCTGGTCTGGTCCTATTGATATAATATCAATCAAACTGCTTTCTGCTATTATTTTTAGTCCTTCAATTGTTTCTTTGAGGCTTGGTCTGCCAAAATGATGCCGCAGTAGCGGGAAGGGCTCTTTAAATTTAATTCTGTCCTGCAAATTTTGAGGTGGAGTCAATGGTTTTACACCAAACGGAATTTTTAGATTACCTGATTTTCCCTCGCAGGAATATCTGCCTTCCTCACTAATATTCTTTAAGAAGGCTTCAATTTCGACAGCTTTTTCGCCACCGGTAAAAATATATTCAAACATTTCAACAAGCCCTGTTTTTTTCAGAGCAGCTGCTACCGGTTTTGTCGTTCCAAGAATAAGCGGGACTTTTTTTCCGGCAGATTTATTGAAGCTTGAGTCAAGTTTTTGTTTTAATTGCCAAAAAATTCTTCCGGCACTCTCTGGTGAAAGCCTGTAGCTTATGCCAATGATATCCGGTTTGAAATTATTTATTTCTTTTAAAAGGTTTTCTGCGCTGACAGCAGTTCCCAGGAATTTAGTTTGAAATCCAATTTTATTTGCGCTTGAAAGAAAACTTAGAATTCCGGCAACATGAACACATCCTCCCACAGCAGCGCCAAGTATCTTTTTCATTATTTGTGTTTTTTATGATTTTATATTTAGCACAATTTTTATCTGCTTATTTTGCCGTCAATAAAAACATTTCTTATCTGCTCAAGACTGAAACCTTCAAGTCCAAGCCTTTTTAGATTTCTGCCAGTTTTCCAGAAATTTGTTTTCAATATGATGTTGGCAAGATTAATAAGGGAATCAATTGCAGTTGTGTCAACCCCGAAAATTCTTCCGAATTCAGATATTGGGACAAGACTCATCGGTATATCTTCAGTAATATATCTGACATTGACAGTCTGAGGAGCCATTATGCCTCTATATCCTGGATTGCTGTGGATGGCATCAAATAAGCTGTCTTCTATAACATTATAGGCCATTGAAAGCCAGTCCATCGCTGATAATACATTCTTGCATTTTAAGGCATGGGCAACCTCAACTCGTTCCTTATCCACGACTTCAAGTATTTTTGCCACTGCCGGAGTCACACCTTCTATATAGAACTGGAAATTACCCAGAGTAGATTCAATACGGCTCGCATTTAATATTGTTATTGCAGGATGAAAAACAGCCCCCATATTATTAAAGCTTGTTTCAATGACACTTGTGCCTGAGATGAATTCCGGATAAGCTTCGTTTAGCATATCTATGGCCGTGTCTGTCTTAATGGCTGGAATTGCTGCAACAGGTATTGCTTGTTTTATCCTGAAAATTTTTGCAGTTGCCGGTCCCATGCCTCTGCTTGCATAAATAAATGTTTGAGCTTCTGAAATAATTACATCACTGTAGTTTCCTCTTTCCCTTAAAACATTTAAAAATTCAAGCGCTCCTGCAGTTCTTCCCGGATTTAGAACAACAAGCTGACCATCTTTCAGGTAGGGTGCACAACGTTCAGCAATCGAGGCGTGAGCAAAAGCAGGTACAACGACCATTATAATATCTGTACCCTTTACTGCTTCTTCAATATTATCGGTTATAACATCAATCTTTCCAAAACCATTCACTTCTCCTTCAAGTTCTATTCCTTTTAATTTAAGTATTGGATGGATATTGGAATAAGTTCTGTTATAAAGATTAACCTTAAAACCTTTAATGGCAAGATGAGCGGCCATTGCTTTGCCGCCATGTCCTGCTCCCAGTACTGCAAATTTTAAATTGTGATATTTTGTCATAATGATTTCAGGATACCATAAATTTATTTTATTTTCTTTAGATAGTTCAATTTGTTAGCATCTAAAATTTCGTGATAAAAAATAAATTGATAAACCAGGATGGGTATTGAGAAAACCATTTGAAGGCTTAAGCGGGCATGGTTCCTCCTCCGGGAGGGGAGCGAAGCCTGAAACTGAGCAGGCTTTTACTCGCAGGGGAAAAGCCTGCGTGTTTTTGAAATACCCATCATGGCTCTTAAAATTTTCCTTCATTGCTATCACGAAATTTTAGATGCTTCCTTCAGTTTATTTAATATTATATAAATACGGAAGACAAGAGAAAATAACTAAGGTTCCAGGAAATTTTATGGTAAACTATTTATAAATTTTTAATTTTTTGCATGTAAATTTTATTATTTTATTATTTAAATCAATAAAGATTGAACTGGTAATAAATAAAAACATAAAAAGGAGAGTAACAAAATGGACATTGAAAAAGAGAAAGAAAACGGAGCTGCTGTTTTTAGCGGAGGAGATATCCCGGTCTTGAAAGTTGAAGGTAGAACCCTCCCTCAGGTGTGGGAAAATTCTCTGGTAGAAGTTTGGGCAAAGGGAATTGCGATAAAAACACAATATGACAGAACAATAGATCCTCCAAGCAGGGATGCTACCATGATAATGGTTATCCACGAACCTTTTGCAGAACCAAGGATTCACAGAGCTCTTCCAACGGGGCTTGATGAACTTGAAATCTATCGACAGGAAGTGGTTGATGGGATACATAACCACTGGATTGGAAGTCGTGGGTGGTCCTACAGTTATCACGACAGGCTCTTTAATTATAAAGTTTCCGATGGGAATTTAGATCAAGTTGCTGTTGCCATTGAAAATCTTGTTGCTTGCGGGTACACAAGACGGGCACAGGCAATCACCTGGGACCCGGAAATTGATGCCAGACACCATGAACCTCCATGTCTGCAGAGGATCTGGTTTCGAATATTCGAAGACCCTGAAGAAGGCCTTGTTCTTAATATGAATACGCATTGGCGTTCAAGAGATGCTTACAAAGGAGCATTTATGAATATATTTGCACTTACTGATTTGCAAAGAGCAATAGCAGAAAAAATTTCTAAAAAAATTGGCAAATCTGTCAAGGTAGGCCGCTATGTAGATATTGCAGACAGCTACCATATATATGGATCTTATTTTGAGCAATTTAAAGGCTTTCTGGAAACTTTGAAGAAAAAAACTTTTGAGCAGAGAACTTATTCCACTTCTTTTGCAGAACCGTTTTTTGAAGAAGCAAGAGCCAGAATAAAAGCAGAAAAAAAATAAAGCCAAGTGGAACAGGAAAGGGAATTAATTTTAAATAGTAATATCAGGAAACTGTTGCTTAAGTTTTCCGTACCTGCGACCATAGGTCTTGTTGTAAGTGCACTATACAATATTGTTGATACGCTATATGTGGGTAATGCGCTGGGTCCACTTGCTATCGCCGGTCTTGCTTTTGTGCTTCCTGTACAAATACTTATGTTTGCTGTGGGGCTTATGATTGGTACGGGGGCAAGTTCGATAATTGCCCGCTCGCTTGGGAAAGGTGATAAGGAGAAGGCAATTGTAACAGCAGGCAATGGGATGATTTTAACCTGCATAATCAGCATTTTAATTATGATTCCTTGCTATATTTTCATTGACAGGATCCTTTATTTCTTTAAAGTGTCCCCGGAAGTCTTTCAGTACTCAAGAGACTATATGTTTATCATATTGATGGGATTTATTTTTCTTTCATTTGGTGTGGTCGGCAATAATCTTATAAGAGCTGAAGGAAAACCCAAAGCAGCCATGTATCCATTAATATTGGGAGCTGTTTTAAATATAATACTTGACCCAATTTTTATTTTTGTTTTTAAAATGGGCGTCAGGGGAGCTGCAATAGCCACAGTGTTAAGCCAGTTTTTAAGCGTAATATACATATTTATATATTTTAATTACGGTAAAAGCATTTTTAAGATAAACACAGGGATGTTCAGGATTAATTTTTCAGTTATTAAGGACATATTAAAAATTGGATTTCCATCTTTTTTAATGAGCATAGTAGATTGCGTAATCTTTGTTTTGTTTGGCAGAACGATAATGAAATATGGCAGTGATTTATATATTGCAATAATGGGTATTTCAATAAGAGTTATGGATATCACCTTAATGCCTATAATAGGGATAACTCAAGGGTTTTCTACAATCATAGGTTTTAATTATGGAGCTAAAAATTATGAAAGGGTAAAAAAAGTTCTGAAGGAAGCAATTATCTGGGCTACTGTGGTCGCAGGGTTTGCATTTATTATAATATTTGGATTTCCTAACCTCATCTTGAGGATTTTCAGCAGTAATAGGGAAATGATTAGGATGGGCATAATACCGATAAGAATTCTGTCAGTATTTTTTATTACTCTTGGATTTCAAATTGTTGGAGGTCATTTATTTCAAGCCATAGGCAAAGCGCTGCCAGCACTTTTCTTAAATATTACAAGGCAAATCATAATTTTAATACCTGCAATTCTAATATTGCCGATTTTCTTTGGATTAAATGGTATATGGTTTTCACTTCCATTATGCGATCTGCTGAATACAATTCTGACTTCAATTTTGCTTTTCAATGAATTGAAATTAATAAACAGGCTATTGGTGAAGGATATTCCAATACCAGTTTAACGAACAAAATCTGGTTACCATGCTTTATCTTCCGGAAAAATATTGACATATTTAATGCTTTTCCTTGGTTCAGCAATCATATGTTCAACGCTCTGCCGCCATTCGTTATAATGAGAAGTTTCCTTGTGTTGTGCAACGGCATTGCTGTCTTTATAAACCTCAACAAGTAAGAAGTTTAAAGGATTATCCTCCTGCTGTATGAAGTCAAATCGCAGAATACCTGGCTCTTTAATACTATTTTGGGCATTTTTTAAAGTTGCCGTCTTAAAAGATTCCAGCATATCCGGTTTAATTTTTGCAAATACATGAACTATAATTATTTTTTTCTCCCCCGTCTTTAAGTATATAAAGGTAATTATAAAATAAAAACATTTATTTTTACAAATAAAGCTGTATAATTCGTTAACTTGAGGAAAAAATTTTCAATAAGGTGTTTAAAATATTTGAAATAACCGAATAAATAATTATGGAAATTCGCAACATTGCAATAATAGCTCATGTTGACCATGGTAAAACCACCCTGGTAGATTCTTTGCTGCGCTTATCCAAAACAAGATTAAATAAAGATATTGCTGACACAAGCTGCATCATGGACAGCAACGAGCTGGAAAGAGAGCGGGGGATTACTATTTTTTCTAAAAATGCTTCAGTAGTCTGGAATGGAATCAAGATTAATATTATTGATACACCGGGACATGCTGATTTTGGAGGAGAGGTTGAGAGAGTATTGCAGATGGCCGACGGCTCCCTGTTGCTGGTTGATGCTCAGGAGGGTCCTATGCCGCAAACCCGTTTCGTTCTAAAAAAAGCTCTGGAGCTAAAACATAAAATAATTGTTGTAATTAATAAAATAGATAAACCTAACGCCAATATAAATGAAGCTTTAAATAAAACTTTTGACCTTTTTATTGACCTTGGTGCTGACGAAAAAACAGCCAATTTTCCCACCATTTATGCTTCTTCCAAAATGAGTAAAGCCGGACTACTGCCTGATTTAAAGCAAATGAAGGATGTTGCACCTTTATTTAATGAAATCGTTAAATATATTCCCAAACCCAGCGGTGATACAAACCAGCCCCTGCAAATGCTTGTCACTTCAACTAACTGGGATAATTTTAGAGGCCGTATTGCGCGGGGACGAATTTATAACGGGAAAATAGAAGCCGGAAAGGAAGTAGTACAAATCAACCGTGAAGGCTTAATGAAAAAATATCGGCTGACTTCATTGGTAACTTTTCAAGGCCTGGCTCAAATTGAAGTTAAGGAAGCCCATACAGGTGAAATCGTAGCTATTGCAGGAATTCCTGATATTATGATTGGCGAGACTGTTGCAGATGTATACCAACCAAGAGCCTTACCTTTGCTTCAGATTGAAGAACCAACTGTTAAAATGACCTTTAATATAAATACTTCACCATTTGCTGGCAGGGAAGGCAAATTTACAACGTCCAGGCAAATAAGAGAAAGACTTTATAAGGAGCTCGAAAATGATGTCGCTTTAAAGATAGAAGATAATCCTGCAGGTGGATGGATTGTTTCCGGGCGAGGTGAGCTTCATCTGGCCATCTTTATTGAACGCCTTCGCCGCGAAGGATATGAATTTCAGGTTTCCCAGCCTCAGGTCATAGTTAAAATTGTTGGCAGCACAAAAATGATTCCATATGAAGAGGTCTTTATAGAAGTACCGGAAGAATATTCAGGAGCTGTAATTCAAAAATTAAACAGCCGCTACGGCCAAATGAAAAAAATGGAAGTTAAAGAAAGAATTGTTAATATGGAATTTATTATACCTACCCATGGTTTATTTGGTTACAGAAGAGAATTTATGACCGATACCCGGGGATTAGGCATCATGAATACATTATTTCACCAGTATCTGCCTGAAAAAGGTGAATGGAAAGAACGTGAAAGGGGATCCCTGGTGGCCTGTGAAACAGGCATAACCAGGCTGTATGGTTTAACAAATATCCAGAATCGCGGTGAATTATTTTATGGCCCTGCAATTAATGTTTATAAAAGCCAGGTAGTTGGACAGAATTCCCGCACCGAAGATATCTGGGTGAATGTCTGCAAAGAAAAACAGCTGAGCAACATGCGTTCCAAAGGAGAAGGTGGTTTGGAGCATTTTAATGTTCCAAGAATTATGGACCTGGAAGACGCCCTGGAATATATAGACGACAGCGAGCTGGTTGAGGTTACCCCCAAGTCAGTACGAATCCGTAAGATTGTCACAAATGAGTTTGAAGCAAAACGACGAAAAATGCAAAGCCTGCCCCTAAAATCATAACCTGCCAATCCGATATGATTGTTGCAACTGGTGCTGCAGCAAGCACCTGTCTCTTTCCACGACATAATTAATCATACAAAAGTTTATTAAGTTATTAATAGATTAATTTTTTAATAAACTATAATTATCTAATAAAATTAATAATAATTAATTTATATAAATAAATATATAATAGTTGATAAATATTTTATAAATGATATAATGGTTTAATAAATGATATAATGATTTGATAAAGTATATATAATAATAAAGTTAATAATAGGGTTTTATAATATATTCGGATATAAAAAATAATAAATAGTTTTTTTAAATTACAAAAAATTATTATTTATTTTTAATTATTAAGTAAAATGAAAATAAATGATAATGATAAGAATGAAAAATTTAATAAATCCCTTTTTAAAAAAGTTCCAAATGATAACGCAGTAAAGAATAATGATAGAACAAAGAATCCATCTAAAGCTGTACCATTAATGCCTAAAAGACTTGCCAGTTTACAAAAAATAACCGCCCAGCTTTTTAAAAAAAGTGAAGAACGCTACAAGACCTTTTTTGAAAACTCTCTTGATGGTATGTATAAAAGTACTGTAGATGGAAAATATATTGATGCAAACTTAGCGCTGGTAAAAATGTTAGGATATAGAAGCAAAGAAGAATTGCTTTCTGCAAACATTCCAAACCAAATATATGTTTCCAAAAAATACAGGCCTTCTCCAAAGGAAAGAAATAAATTATTTGAAACACAACTTAAGAAAAAAGATGGAAATACTATATGGGTAGAGATTAGCTCAAGAGTAATTTATAATCAAGAAAAGCCAGCCTACTACGAAGGAATTGTAAGAAATATCACAGAGCGTAAAAAAACAGAAGAAAAAATTATATACCTATCTTTCCATGACAATCTTACCGGACTTTATAACAGAGCTTATTTTGAAGAGGAAATAAAAAGGTCAAACACGCAAAGGCAGCTTCCATTAAGTTTTATAATTGCTGATATAAACAGACTAAAACTTGTAAACGATGCTTTTGGCTACTTACAAGGTGACAGGTTAATTGTAAAAGTAGCTGAAATGCTGAAAGCCTTTTGCAGACAAGAAGATGCTGTTGCAAGATGGGGAGGTGATGAGTTTACAATTCTGCTTCCCCAAACCAAAAAAGAGGATGCAGAAGAAATTGTAAATAGAATAAAAAATGTATGTATTGTAACTGATAAACATGAAATACCTATAAGCATATCTATAGGAACTGCAACAAAAGAAA
>JAMCVO010000267.1 GCA_023475715.1 Actinomycetota bacterium | reverse complement strand
TCAGCTAAGTTCATAATGTTTAATTCTTATTTTTTAAATTTAAGACTTTTCTTTCAACGGTAGTCTGATTTTCAAGCAATCATAATGAATTTAAATTTTGAAATTACTTTTATATCCCATTATTTAATCAGACCACCGTTTTCATAAATTTATCCAGTAATAAATTTGGTAAGATAGTCTTTGATGATGCTCGTAAAAGGCGCCCCGATTTCCTGATTAGGGCCGATAATTCAACACTATTCTGTCAAAGAATCATACCACTTTTTAAAACTCGCAAATGAATCAGGTTGTTCTTTCCGCCATTTTTCTATAACATCCTGACTATTCTTAGCCATATCTTCAGGGGTCTTGCCGTTAAAAAATTCCTGAACACCAGAGTAATAAGCTTGCTCATCAAACTGAGTTGGAATATAATTCTCCCCCCAGGGCGCTACAGGCTCTTTCATCATCTCTGCTATCTTCTTCTCCTGCTCTGTCCCAAGCACATTTATGTCAAATCTGTCATCTGATGGCATTGCACCGCTCTGCTTATACATTTCAGAAAGTCTTTCTGGTGTTTTCATAAACATTATGAACTTAGCTGACTCCTCGGGATACTCCGTCCAGGAAGTAATACCTACAGTCTGGGAGCTCACCTGCAACCTCCCGGCAAGAGCACCTGCTCCCCACTTCGGAAACTTCATTACTCCAACCTTTTCGGCACCCATCTTCTTGGCAAAATCTAATCCTGTGCCTGTCGTTAAAGTAAATGCTGCGTTGCCCTTGATGAAGTTATCTTGTCCCTGATAGAGCTCAACAGAGTTGTAGTCTTCGTTTATATAACCGTTATCTCTCAACTCAGCAAGCCTCTTCCACCACTCTGCGTATTTCGCATCAGTGTACTTTCCTTCTCCAATAGCTGGAGCCATTAAGTCTTTGACACTATCATACTGTTGAATTCCGATGTACGATGCAAGCCAGGCTCCGCAAAATCCATCTTTTCCACCCAGACTTATTGGCGTTATCCCAGCTGCCTTTATCTTTTCGCAGGCGGCCAGAAATTCATCCCAAGTGGCAGATGGCGGATTCTCCGGATCAAGCCCAACCTTTGTTAATATCTCCTTGTTGTAAATCACTGGATTTATTGCAACATACCAGGGTGCTGCCCAGGTCTTGCCCTCGTATTCAACTTCGTAGGCATAAGGCCAATGTGCAACTTCTTCTTTTGATACGTAGTCGCTTATTGGAAGAGTGTTACCAAGCATTGCATCCTCCACAGTGAAAACACCGCCCCAGAAATATTGGATGTCAGGTCCCTGCTGTGCTGCTGCTGCAGATTTAAATGCTGACATCAGAGTTTCAGTAGATTGAAGCACGGTTTCAATTGTAATATTTGGATGAGCTTTCTGATACAAATCAACAGTTTCCTTCAGCCATTTTTCAAGTCCCGGTAATTCTTGCTCTCCCCACCACCAGAATATAAGTTTTATAGGTTCGCCAGAAACTGCTTCTGTTGCTGCAGTTTTTTCTATATTGGTCTCAGTTGCCGCTTCGCTTTTACACCCCACCTCAATAAAAAGAATGGAACCAATAAATGCTATTACTAATAAAGTAACTAAAAACTTTTTCAATATAACCTCCATTTTATTTGATTTTAAATTTAAAAAAATGGTAAAATCTTCTGGAGATTTATTTAAAGTTATGACTTCAACCAGCTATTCTTTTAAATAAATCTCATTTATTTTTCAATAAAATCACCCCTCTCCTAAACGATTTAATTTTTTATAAATACCTCCTTTCTATTATGGTCTCCATAAAACTTTAGAATTCTTTTTAATAAAGGTATTTCGGGTAATATAATTTTATTAGTCATCTTCCTTGTTAGTGTTTTTATCCAATAAAGATTGCATAAATGATTATTAATCTTTTTATGACTCCTCAAGTTGCAACCAAGTGTCCTTTGAATAGTATTGATACCGTTGTCACTTATAATAAAAAATTTGTTTTCTATATAAATATTTACTTGATTATTTTTGAATTATAAAGAATATGTAAGGGTATGTCAATAAAATGATTAAACTTTATTATTATTTATAAAAAACTATTGAGAAATTAAGCTAATTAATATATCATTAATATAAAATTATAAAAAAATTGGTTTAACTATGGAATTTGGAAGTGCTCACTTTATAACTTTACTAAAAATAAGGAAACACCATGATGTAACAATATCTCAGCTTGCAAAAGATACAGGATTTAATATCCCAAAAACAACAGCTATAGTTAATGAGTTACTGAATAACTTTAAATTAATAAAAGTAACCGGTTCTGGAAAACCAATAGGCGGAAGACCACCAAAAATTTTCAGTATCAATCCAGATTTAGGGAAAATAATTGGTGTAGATATTGGAGGGGAGAACTTAAGAGTTATTATAACTGATTTTAATGCTAACATACTTATTTCTAAAAAAGATAAAACAATTCTGGGTAGTGACTATAATAAAACATTTAATATAGTATTTTCTTTAATAGAGAAAATGCTTCTAGAGATAGATACAAATATTAAAAACATATCAGGAATTGGAATAAGTATTTCCGGCTTTATACAAAGAGAGACTGGCGTTTGTATAAACTCTCCAAATATCGGATGGGGAAATGTAAATGTAAAAGATATCTTTGAAAAAAAATATAACAAAACAATTATTGTGGATGATAGTGTAAGATGTGAAACTATCGCTGAAAAAATTTTCGGTGCTGCCAGAGATGTTCAAAATTTTATACTTGTTAGTATAGGAATTGGAATCGGTGCTGGCATTTTTATAAGAGATAACATCTATAGAGGAGAGACAGGTCTTGCAGGAGAATTAGGCCATATAATTGTAACTGAGAGTATAACTCCCAGATTGTTTTATCTTTTTT
>JAMCVO010000034.1:1599-2898 GCA_023475715.1 Actinomycetota bacterium | reverse complement strand
AATCCCTTATCTGATATACCCGGCAGTCATAGGAGTCCTGGCATCTCTTGGAATAAAAGATATTTTAATATACAAACCGCCTCTTATAGGGATAATCTCTACAGGTAACGAATTAATAGAGGTAGGCGATAGGCTGCTTTTCGGAATGGTCAGAGACAGCAACAGTTACTCTCTTGCTTCCCAGGTAAAGGAATCAGGAGCCGGATATATCAGATATGGGATTATTAAGGATAACAGAGATTATCCCTATAAGAGGCGGTTTGTATATTAAAATATCTTTTATTCCAAGAGATGCCAGGACTCCTATGACTGCCGGGTCAATCCTGCGCCCTTTTCTAAATACAACATCTCCCTCTCTTATATCTTCACCTTTGCACCGTATATTTTCAAAAAATCCATATTCTCTGAAAAAGAGAACTTCATCCCCTTTAATTTCAACATCTTCTTTTTTAACAATACAGTTACAACCTGCGGGAATCGGTGCTCCGGTCATTATTTTAATACAGGATCCTTCTTTAATTATAAATTTATTAAATTCCCCTGCAGGTATGTCATAGTCATGTTTTTTTAATGCTACCGGATTAGTTTTATCAGCACCAATTAAATCTCTTAATATCACTGCAAAACCATCCATTGCGGAATTATTATTAACCGGTATGTTATCTTTTGATATTATGTCTTCAGCTATAACATATTTAAGACTATCTAGAATCGGAATCTTTATTACTGTTGCTTCAGGTGAATGCTCCAGAACTTTTGTAATTGCTTCCTTGCATGAAATCATTGAATCATAATTTGTGTTTATTTCCCGTTTTTCCATTATTTATTACCGTTTTTATATAACTGCTTAAGAGCCTTCACTAACAATTAGCAGTTTTATTCTGTTGGCATCTGCAAAATCTATTTATATATCTTTTATCCCGGAATTTTCCGAATAAATAATTTTCAAATTAGACTCAATATATTCGGAAAACAAAAATATTTTTTATATTTTAATGATTTTTGCACAATTATATGTATAAGATCAAATAAAATTAAGATATATATTTCCTCGTAAATTATTTCCCCTACTTCTACGGATATATCCCCCTTATCCTCATTGCATCAGCTACACGGGATACCGCAAGGGCAAGTGCGGCATTTCTCATATCAAGTTTTTTCTTAACAGAGAAATCATATACCTCATAAAATGCTTTCTCCATGATATCTCTTAGCTGAAGATTAACTTCTCTTTTAGTCCAGAAGTAAGCATTGTTTCCCTGTACCCATTCAAAGTATGATACCGTTACTCCTCCGCTG
>JAMCVO010000034.1:0-1589 GCA_023475715.1 Actinomycetota bacterium | reverse complement strand
TATGAATATGTTAGAATCTTTAAGTATAGGATCAGCATCAGGAGTAGTAGGTGCATTTGCTCCCTCTGCTATTATTTTTGCTTTAATAGATCCTGCATTGTCTTTGGTTATCTGATTTTCAAGAGCCGCAGGCACTATTATATCGCACTTTATTTCAAAGAATTTGGAAGGATCAATTCTTTCTGCTTCAGGATAACTTGCAAGGGGCTTGTCTTTCATAAAGTCCGATAATTTGTAAGGATCTATTCCGTTATTGTTTAGTATGGCTCCTGTTACATCAGATAATGCTATTATCTTAAATCCAAGATCGTGCAGTATCTTTGCAGCAAAAGATCCTACGTTTCCAAAGCCCTGAACTGCAACTGTTGAGGTGGTAATGCCAAGCACTTTAAGAGCTGAAAGTATGGTATATACTGCTCCCCTGCTTGTTGCTTCCTCTCTTCCCTGGCTTCCTCCAAGAGATATTGGTTTTCCTGTTACAACTCCGGGAACCATATAGCCTTTGGCTATTGAATATGTATCCATAATCCATGCCATAATCTGGGCATTGGTGCCTACGTCAGGAGCCGGAATATCCTTTTCAGGACCTATAAGAGGAAGGAGTTCATAAGTATATCTTCTTGTTAATTTTTCAAGCTCTCCTTTTGATATTTTTGAGGGATCTACTACTATTCCGCCTTTTGCTCCTCCGAATGGAATGTTAACAAGAGAGCACTTCCAGGTCATAAGCATTGAAAGAGCTTTTATTTCATCAAGCGTTACGTCCTGGTGATATCGTATTCCGCCCTTGGCAGGGCCTCTGTTTGTGTTGTGCTGTACACGGTATCCTTTAAATATTTCGATATCGCCGTCATCCATTTTAACGGGAACTGATATTTCTACTATTTTTCGGGGTTCTTTTAAATATTTTACTGTGCCGGGTTTTAAATCAAGTACGCTGACCGTATCATCAAGTCGCTTTAAGGTCATTTCCCAAACATTGTTCATTCTATCTCCTTTGATATTTAATCATCTTTGATTAAAATATTATTTTTATATGATCGCGCTTTTTCCTGCTTCTTCGGTTCTAATTCTTATTGCATCCTCAACAGGTATTACAAATATTTTTCCGGAGCCGAAATCTCCTGTTTTGGTTAGTTTTACTATTGTCTTAATTACATTGTCTACTATCTCTTCTTCCACAACTATCTCCATCTTTATTTTTGGAAGAAATTTTACTTCTCTGTTTGGCTTGCCTTTGTTAGTATATCCTCTTTGTTTTCCAAAGCCTTTTACTTCGGATATGCTCATGCCTTCAATTCCGGCATCAAAGAGAGCATCTTTTACTTCATCAAGCTTGAACGGCTGGATGAAGCATTCTATCTTACGCAGCATAGGTAACCTCCTTGTTACTAGTTGATGATGAAAATTTAATATTTTAAAATAATAAACATCTTATATGGAACAGAGCTAAAGCATATATAAAATATATAATGATGTATTATCAATAGTTAATAATCTTTCGTAAATAATTCAGCAATTTAATTTTAAATCATATTTAAAATCTTACCATTTTCTTCTATCAGCGTTTTAGATTTCTTTGCTATAAA
>JAMCVO010000573.1 GCA_023475715.1 Actinomycetota bacterium | reverse complement strand
AAGAACTACACCTTTTTCAATCAATATGCTCATATGTTGGGAAAGATTAGCCTTGCTGATATGTATTTTTTGGATTAACTGGGTTGCTGTAAGTTCGTTATCTCGCAAAGCCTCAATAATTTCTGTCATCCGTCATCACCTATGAACCGCTTTTAACCGTTTCCTTCACCAGCTATGAACCACTTATCCGTCAGGAGCTATGAACCGCTTTATGTGGTTTTGCTCCAGGAGCTATGAACCACAAAATAAAGTAAAAAACATATAATTTACCCTAAAAATAACAGGGGGTAAATTGTATGGCGTATAGGAAGGTTTCTATGATTGAGATAAAAGAAATACTTACAAGAATTGTAAAAGGTCAATCTAAAAGGAAGATAAGAAAAGACTTATCTGTCCATAACCTTACAATAAACAGATATATTGAGGAGGCTAAATGTCTTGGTATAAACCCGCATGAGGCAAGTCTATCCCAAATTACAGATAACCTGTGTTCTGCAATTTCAAGAAATACAACAACCACACCAAAGGCAGCAGCCTACCCGAGAGATATTATCCTGCTTCCTGTAAGGCACAGGATTGAAGCATACTTAAAAGATGGGGTTACAAAAGCTAAAACAAGAAGGTTACTTGCCCGGGACGGCATAAACATATCTGAGTCTTCATTTGCCAGGTTTGTAAAGGCATATTTTAGCCACCTTGATAAAAACATAACCGTAAGGCTTCCTGAAAGCCAACCTGGCCAGTATGCACAGGCTGACTTTGGAAGGTTGGGAAAGCTATACGATGGGGCAACAAAAAGAATAAGGATGGCCTGGGCATTTATTGTCACATTGGCCTTTAGCCGCCTTATGTATGTACATGTTACCTTTAAGCTTGACACAAGAGCCGTAATTGAAGGTCTTGAGGCTGCCTGGGACTATTTTGGAGGAATAAGCCAGATTTTAATAGTTGATAACCTAGCTCCTGTTGTAGACAAAGCAGATAGGTACAACCCAAGAATAAATAAGACATTTATGGAATATGCCCAAGCAAGGGGCTTTATTGTCGATCCAACCAACTCAGGACATGCTCGTGGAAAACCTATCATTGAAAACAATGTAGCCTACGTAAAGAAAAACTTCTTTGCAGGAGAGACCTTTATCTCTTTAGAAGATTGCCAGGAGCGGGCAGTTGACTGGTGCAGCCATATTGCAGGAGTAAGAATCCATGGAACCACAAGACAAAGGCCCCTGGATTTATTTAAAGAGACAGAAAAAGAAAAACTTGCCCCTTATGACGGGGCCAGATACGACACTCCGTACTTTGCACATCCAACTGTACATACTGATCATCACATATCATTTAAGAAATCACTCTATAGCCTTCCTACAAAATATATCGGAAAGACTGTTGATGTAAGGGGTGATAGTGGCCTGGTAAGGATTTACTTCAAAGACGAGCTTATTAAGACCCACCCAAGAATGCCCCAGGGTAAAAGATCAACTGATTTTAATGATTATCCGGCAGAGCTTACCCCATATACACTAAGAAATGCAGATTATCAAATAAGTCAGGGTACTAAAAGGCATCCTGCAATAGGAGAGTATATTTCCTTTCTTCTTTCCGGGACTTATCCATGGCACAGACTGCGAAGCGCCCAGGGATTGCTGCGTATTGCAGATAAATACGGGCACCAAAGAACTGCTTCTGCATGCACTAAGGCTATGGCATATGGCATTTATGACATTAGAAGAATTGAGAGGATGTTAAAAAACGGGGTTGAACAAGACATGCCTGAAAGCGAAGATGAGGCCACTTTATTTGAAGAGAGCCCGAAATTTGCACGTGAGGGGGCATATTTTAAAAACTACAAGTAAGGAAGTATGAAATGGAAATGATGTCAAAGGAATTAAAAAATTTAATGGTTTATTTAAGGATTTCAGGAATAGGACCAACTCTTCCTGAGAGATTATCGTATGCCAAGGCAAAAAAACTATCATATGAGGAATTTCTGGAACTGGTACTTTCTGATGAGGTTGAAAGAAGAGAGGCAAGGGCGTTAAATGTTAAGATAAACAAAGCTGGGGTTGCAAACCTTGAAAGTTACAACTGGGACACAACAACGCAATATGACAGGGAACTTGTAAAAAAACTATTTAATCTATCCTTTATTGAAAAGAGACAATCAGTGCTTCTGTTTGGACCTACAGGCACAGGTAAAACCACGCTGGCCCGTCATTTGGCCTTTGCAGCACTTAAAGCAGGACACTCAGTTTTATTTACAAGGGCAGATAAGATGTTTGATGCCTTAAAGTTATCTGTTCTTGATGGCGGTCATGATAGAGTGCTTAGGTATTACCTAAAGTATGATTTGCTTGTTATTGATGACTTTGCCATCAGGTCCTTTAGCCGGGATGAGGCAAATGATTTATATGAGCTAATTATTGAGCGATATGAGTTAAAATCATCAATATTTACATCAGCAAGAGCCCCTGAGGAATGGCAGGCACTTTTCCCTGATCCCATAGTTGGAAATTCAGCACTTGATAGACTTGCACATTCCTCATACCAGATTCTTATGGATGGGCCATCTATTAGAAAGCAAAACAGTCCTAAATAATGGAGGTGATGAATATTATGAGGGTATTATTTTTTACAAAAATGATAAGATTCAGTTATAATTGCAACTGACTGGTTCAATGCTACTGACGGAGTGGTTCATAGCTGGTGAGGAATGACATTTCTAGCCTCCTGGGATTAGCCAGGGTTTTACAAATATTGGCATGGAGTAAGAATATATCATCCATATATATCTTCCTTTTTTTATGTTTAATATTTAATTCTTAAAAATTAACACAGACTTATCTTAATATCTGGAATTAATATTCTTTCATTTCTATGAAAGTTCCATGCCAATATTTGTAAAACCC
>JAMCVO010000589.1 GCA_023475715.1 Actinomycetota bacterium | reverse complement strand
TTAGCAGCAACCTTTGAAATTTCATTAACCGGATTAAAAACAGACTGACTCTTCATTTTAACTGTCATATTGAGTATGCCCCTTTATGTCTTCCAGTTCGGCATGCAGCTTCTCCCATTCCTGCATTTTAATATCAAGTTCTTTTTTTTGGTCTGCATATCTTGTAAATATCGACTGGTTTTCGGGATTCTTGTACAGATCAGGGTTTGCCAGCTGTTTTGATAATTCTTCCAGCCTGTTTTCCAGCTCCTCGATTGTACTTTCATATCTGGTAATCTTGCTGGTTATTCTGCGCAATATTTTGTAAAATTCTTTCTTTTCAAGATAATATTCTTTGTCGCTTGAGGTTGACTTGCTATCTGTATTATTATCTCTGGTTATTTTTTGGCTGATTTCAAGCTGACGAAGTGAATCTATTTTTTTCTTTTTAAGAAAATCACCTATGTTTCCGGTATATTCAGATATTTTATGATCCTTAAACTCATAAACCTTATTAATCAGACTATCCAGGAACTCCCTGTCGTGCGATACAAGTATCATTGTGCCGGTGAAATTAAGAAGTGCATGCTTTAAAATATCTTTGGAGCGCATATCGAGATGGTTGGTTGGCTCATCAAGCACCAGGAGGTTAAATGGTTCAAGCAGCAGCTTAATGAGTGCCAGTCTTGATCTTTCCCCGCCTGATAAGACCTTGACCTTTTTATCTATATCATCATTTCCAAATAAGAAAGCCCCGAGAAGCGATCTTATCTTTGTTCTGATTTCGCCGGCAGCAATCCTGTCGATTATATCAAAAACAGTCATATCTTCATCAAGGAGTTCATCCTGATTCTGGGCAAAATAACCTATTTTAACATTGTGGCCTATCTTAAGGCTGCCTGTATAATCCAGATCGCTTACAAGGATTCGCGATAATGTAGTTTTTCCTTCACCATTTTTTCCAATAAATGCAATCCGTTCACCACGTCTTACAAATAAATTTATATTTTCCAGGACATTTTTTTTACCATAACTCTTTGATAGGTTGTCTGCATCAATAACCATGTCACCGGAACGGGGAGCAGGTGGAAACTTTATTCGAATAACTGAATCATCTTCTTCATCTACTTCAATGTGCTCAATTTTTTCGAGCTGCCTGATGCGTGACTGCACCTGTATGGCTTTGGTGGCTTTATACCTGAAGCGTTCAATGAACTGCTGAGTATCGGCTATGAATTTTTGCTGGTTTTTGTAAGCTGCCAGCTGCTGCTGCCTGTGCTCTTTTCTTAATTCGGCATATTTTGAATAGGAGACTTTGTAATCATAAATTCTTCCCAGCGAAATTTCGATGGTGCGATTCGTAATATTGTCCAGAAAAGCTCTGTCATGTGAGATGATGATAACAGCACCATTATAATCCGATAAGAATTCCTCAAGCCACAGTATCGATTCAATATCCAGATGGTTTGTGGGTTCATCAAGAAGCAATAAGTCAGGGCGTCCCAGAAGCATTTTTGCCAATTCGATACGCATTCTCCATCCGCCGCTGAATTCCTTCGTCTGTCTTGGCAAATCCGTCGTCTGAAATCCCAATCCGAATAATATTTTCTCAATTTGCTCATTCATTTTTGCTGCACCCATGATTTCAATCTTTGCAGTCATATCAGATACTTTATTGATAAGGTCAAGATATTCATCAGAGTTATAATCAGTTCTTTCTTCTATCTCATGATTTAATTGACAAATCCTGTTTTCGAGCTCAAGAATTTGAGAAAATGCTGTTTTTACCTCACCAAAAAGTGTTTTACCGTCGGCATGTTTCATTTGTTGAGGAAGATAGGCAATTTTTATATCGGATGGTTTTTGAATTGTACCTGAATCAGGGATCTGCTGGCCGGCAATGATTTTAAGCAATGTTGTTTTACCGGCACCATTATTTCCAACCAGGCCTATACTGTCTTTGGATTTTATCAGGAATGAAACATCCTTAAGCAATGATCGCTCACCAAAGCTTAAGCTAATATTATTAATCGATACCATGATTTGTTTTTGTAAATTTTGGTAAAGCTAAGTAATTAAAAAATTATTTCTGAAAGAATACAGCTGTTTCTTTATATAATCAATATTTGTCAGGAATCAGCGGTTCTTCTTCCGATGCAGTCTTTTCTTGGGCAGATTTCACATGCTACCTTAATCTTGCTTATCAGTTCAGAGGGGCCAAATCCGTAAACGCCGGATGATGACTTGAATGGTTCCATCAAAAAACTTGTGTTCAATTTAACACCGATTTTTTCCGGACTGATCATTGAGAATATTTCCTTTTGTTCCTCGATTGTCCATTTGAATTGCCCTGGGGAATAAGAGCATGTAGAACCCCAGCTTTCTTTTATAATTCCCTCGCCCTTTATTATTTTGGATGAGGCCTTTCCCAGGCACTCAAGCAGGCTGGTAGTTATAGCGTCCATTATTATTGCTGAAAGAGTATCTCCCTTTTTTGATTCTTCCGTGATTAACTCATCAATACGGCTGCCCAGAGTTTGCACAAATATTATTGCCGTTTCGGAATTCTCAAGGATTCTGCTTACATTAGGACCTGTGAAAATATTGCCTGATTTAAAATAAACCTTATCACTGACAATTCTTTCTATCTCATATTTATCAAAAATTAATTTCGGGGACATGCTTTCAATGCAGATGCCGGTTCTCTCATCAAGTATTTCTTCCATCTGTTTGTTCAGACGGCCGCCCATAATTGCGGTCAGGAAATTTTTTCCGATATTTTCCGGAATTTCAATATCCAGGTTTTTAAAAATTTTTATCACAGAAGAATATATTAATTATATGATTATGATGTTAATAACCATATTTATCATAAAAATATATTTATATAAAGTAAATTTTTAAGCACCAGGAATATAAGTTATGGAAAGCTTT
>JAMCVO010000149.1 GCA_023475715.1 Actinomycetota bacterium | reverse complement strand
CTATATTTTATAAAATAATGCTTCCGTTGGCAAAGCCGGTGATGGCCACGATAGCTTTGTTATCAACAATTACAATCTGGAATGATTTTTTTCTTCCGCTTGTATTTCTTACAAAGGAGAATCTGAGAACAGTTACACTTGGAGTTTACAGGTATATGAGCAACTTCCTGGCAAACTGGCATTTGATTTTTGCAGTTGCGTCACTTTCTCTTATCCCGATTATAATAATTTTTATCTTTTTTTCAGAGCAAGTAATTTCAGGGATAACAAACGGTTCTGTCAAGCAATAAAAAGTTGGTCTCAAGATTGTAATTGTTGATAACAAAGCTATCGTGGCCATCACCGGCTTTGCCAACGGAAGCATTATTTTATAAAATATAGCAAATTCTCCTGCTCCATCTACTTTTGCCGCCTCATAAAGTGAATTGGGGAGGGTTTTGAAAAACATTGAAAAAATAAATACAGAGAAGGACATATTTGCAGCATATAATAAAACCATTCCAAATAAGTTATTTACAAGATTAATGCTTCTTAACATTATGAAAATAGGTAAAATGCCAAGTTGAATTGGAAACATCAGCCCTAGCAGGAAATATGACTTTAGTGCATCCGAATATTTAAACGTATACCTTGACAGGCCGTAGGATGTCAGCGATGATACGGCAATTACAGCAATGATAGACATTATGGTAAGTACAAGACTGTTTAAAAAATTTCTTAAAAATTGATCTTCAATAATTAAAGTTTTATAATTATCCAGCGTAAACGTTTTAGGAAATCCGACTGTATTATTTACTAAATCGCTTTTTGTCTTAAAAGACGATAAAAAAGTAGTAAACATAAGAAATACAACTATAGAGCAATAAAACGCAAGAAGAATGCTGAAAATATTCCTTGCTTTTTTTTCAGCATTAGATGCTAAATAATAGTCTGCACTGTTTTTCATGACTGTTCCCCCTATTAATATTCATTCCACCTGCAGTTTTTTCAAAACTTTCATCTGTATGACCGCAACTATTGAGATAAGGAAAAACAGGACTACACTAATGGAAGCGCCAAATCCAACTGCCGTTTCTCCACCATACGAACTACCGAAGGCATATCTGTAAAAGAAAATATTCATAAAGTCAAGTGAATTATTTACTCCTCCCTGGGGACCACCGATAATAAACGGTAAATCAAAAGCTGTTAACCCCCATATAGTATCAAGCACAATTATATTTGTAAGAGACGGCCACAGTAAAGGAAGAACAATGTTAAAAAAGCGTCTTAATCCGCCTGCCCCGTCCACAATTGAAGCTTCAACCGTTTGCTTCTTTGTCATGATCATATTCGCTATGAATAATGTCATTCCATACCCAATTCCAACCCACATTACAACTATAACCAGTAGTTCAAAGGAAATTTCAGGATTCCCGAACCAACCGCTTTGCAAATCTTCCCTGCCGATAGCTTTAAAAAATATATTAAGAATTCCAAAATTAGGATCGAATACGATCATGACAAAGAAGCTTATAACTGCCGAACTTATAATACATGGTAAAAATATCAGAGTCTGAAATAATCTATGGCCTTTTACCCGCAAATAAATCAAATATGCAAATAATATCTGGAGCGGCATAATAAAGAATAATTCGGCAAATACATAAAGGATATTATTTTTTAATGCATTCCAGAACATTCCAGATATTCTTGCATCAAACAGCAGGTTGCGAAAGTTCTGCAGTCCTATAAATTTTTTGGGCCCGATTCCCGACCAATCATAAAGACTGATTGACATTGCACTGAACATGGGATATACCATAAAAATTGTATAGAGAATAAAACCGGGTAGTATAAATAAAATATAAGGTCTTTTTTTAAAAAATCGCATAAATTTTATACACTCCATATTTATAAGTGAATTGTGGGACAGCCATTCAAACTGCCCCACCGGATTTCATTATTTAACTTTTGAATAATCTACAGCATCTTCCAGTTCCTTTATAAAATCCTCTGCCTTTAACTTACCGCCAATCCACTTCACACTATCTTCTTCCCAAAGTTTTCTCGGATTTTTACCATCCTTAGGCCAAAAACCAAGTATGTTATAAAAGCTTTCCACCTGTCTATCCGCTGTTCCAATTGCTTGCATCAATTCGTTCTTAGCTTTTAAACCTTTAAGCCCGGGTACACCACCCTGTATTGATATAGAAATTTGCTGCGCTTCCGGGGTTGTTGCAAACTGCAGGAACTTTACACTTTCATCCGGGTATTTTGTTTTCGAGTACGCTGCATACCCGGTAGAATATGTTACCACCATCGCCTTGCCACCATTTGCCATAGGCATCTGGAATGCGCCAAATTTAAGGTCGGGATTATTCTTGGTAAATGTTTCTGCATTCCATGAACCGGTTACGCACATTGCCGTATTACCCTTGGAAAAATTGAGAAGCATAGCACCTTCATCAACGCCGATAAAATTTTTACCGAAATAACCTTTTTGCGCCCACTCTTCATACTTTTTGAATGCAGCAAGCAGCCTCGGGTCACTTAACTTTGCTTTACCTTTCACCGCATCATCTATCCAGTCAGGACAGACTCCGGACATTATAGGTTCTATAAGGAATAACAGGTTCCAACTTGTCTTCCCTCCAAAAGATATCGGAGTAATACCTTTTGATTTTACAGTTTCACAGGCTTGCTCGAGTTCTGATAAATTGCCTGGAACTTTAATGCCATTCTTCTCAAAAATGTCTTTGTTGTAATAAACTGCCCTGGTATCTATTGCCGACCCAGGTGTCTGGTATAGCTTTCCATCAATGTACAAAATATCAGTCGCCATTTTATCATAAGCAGACAGGTCTATTTTACCGGTTAAATCCATTGCGCCGCCCATTTTTACAATGTTTGAGAAGAATGGCATTAAAGTTC
>JAMCVO010000128.1 GCA_023475715.1 Actinomycetota bacterium | reverse complement strand
AAACAGATAAGACAGGAAACTTATCTTAATCTTTAATGCAAGAATTATAAAATAAAAACTGATAAAAGTACAAAAATTCCCAAGAACGCTGTATGCAAAGCTTATTATCAGTACTTTACCTTTTGTCTTGGGATGTACAAACATTTGAACAAGTCCCTTGTGATTGGATTCCTGATAATATTTCCTATCGTTATTTTTGTTATAGTGATTACAGTGATACCTAAAAAGTTCAAGATAGACATTCTTTTTGGCAAAATCAAGTTTTTAAAAAGATTCAGCAGAAGTGTTCTGGAATTTTCAAATATTCTGGACAGCTACAAGCATAAAGGTAAAGTACTGATAATAAGCTTTGCATACAGCGTTCTTGGGAATTTTTGTACTTTTATCAGTTTTTATTTTATAAGTCTTGCATTAAAGATTAAGATAAGTTTCCTGTCTTATCTGTTTATAGTCCCGACAACATGGACTATATCTAATATTCCGGTAACACTTGGCGGAATAGGAATAAGAGAAAGCACTCTTGTGCTTCTTTTAAAAGAATTCGGCGTTTCGGCCGGCTCGGCTCTTACGTTTTCATTGATAGTTCTTATAATCAATATTCTTATAGCTATTTCAGGTGGTCTTATTTATATAATAAGAAATGCAGCTTATAAACATAAGAAGGAAATTTAAAGGATATCCGCCATTACCCGGCGTTCAAACCTTATGGTTTTTAAATTAATCCTGTCCAGCAGCTCCGAGAAGTCGTTTGCCTGCAGCTTTTTTGATGCTTCAATGACTATATTTGCACATGCCAGGGCATCTTCTTTTGCATTATGATGTTTAAAACTGAAATTCAGATGTTCGGCAACGGTATTTAGTTTATAATTTTCAAAACCTTTCCAGACTTTCCTGGACAGATTGACTGTACAGGCATAATTTAATTCGGGGTACTCTAACTGGTATACATCAAGAAGTCTTCTTAAAACTTCGGTATCAAAGCTTGCATTGTGGGCAATTACCGTATTACCTTCAAGATATTTTTTAATGGTCGGCCACAGCCTGTAAAATTCCGGTTTTTTTTCAACATCTTTCTCTGATATTCCATGAATATGGGTATTAAAGGGGCGAAAATATAATTCCGGAGGCTTGATAAGCCAATGCATGTTTTTTGTTATCTCATTATTTTCAATTATTGCTATACCGAGAGCGCATGCACTTGAAAACTTCTCATTTGCGGTCTCAAAATCTATTGCAGTCAGCTTATCAATCATTGTTTGGATTTTATTTTTTCAAAAGTATACAGTTCTTAATTCAAAAATAATATATTGTTTGTTTTGATAATATTACAACTATTTAAAAATAATATTAATTATTTTACCATATAATTAATTTAAAATAATGAACACTTTCGTGATATTATAAATTTAAAATCAGTAAAACAAATAATTGCTGCAAAAATTGCATAAAAATATTAATAAAACAGTTTATCTATCTTGAAAACTTATATAATTCATAAAATTTTCAAATAAAAAACATTATTATGATGGGAGAATAAATGAAACAATCAATAGGAAAATTCGAACGGCTTTATCCTAATCCGGTTGTACTTGTTTCCTGTTTCGATGGCAAAAATGATAATATAATAACTCTTGCATGGGCTGGAACGGTCTGCAGCAATCCGCCACTTATTTCAATTTCCATAAGACCGTCAAGGCATTCACATGCACTCATAAGTTCTTCAGAAGAGTTTGTGATTAATATTCCTGACGAAAAAATGGCTGAAGCATGTAATTTTTGCGGAACTCATTCAGGCAGAAATATCGATAAGTTTGAAAAGTCAAATCTTACAAGGGAAAAGCCTTTTGTGGTTAAAGCTCCGCTGATTAAGGAATGTCCAATCAGTATAGAATGCAAAGTAAAAGACATAATTCATCTTGGAACACATGATATGTTTATAGGAGAAGTGGTAAGTGTTGATGCAGAAAAAGAAATTATTTATTCGGATGGAGATGTTGATTACGATAAAATAAAACCCCTGACTTATCTTATGGGCAAATATTTTAAAAACATCTCTATTTGACGGGTGTTTATTAATTCTTACAATTTTTATCCCGGATTCATGATTTTAAATATGGATTGATAAAAAGGATATTTAAAATTTTAAATTTTAAAAATAATTATGGTGTCATTGATCTGGAGGGCATATGAACAAACGAGTAAAGAATCTTATTATGATTTCTGCCGCAGTTTTGTCTTTTATATTACTTTTATCCTTATCTTCCTGCAGCGTACTTAAAAATATTATCAAAATATCAGCGGAAGCTATTACTGATAAAAGTACATCGGGGGAAAGCTCAAGCTCGACTCAGATAAGCAATAGCCCGGTGCCATCTACAACTGCCGGAGAAAATACTGAAGGGGATAATACAAATGGCAGTACAGATAATAGCGGGAATGGTTCGGAGGATAATGGAAATAGCAGCAATAATACAGGCAGTTTGGCTCTGGAAAACTACAGAATAGTGTACTTTGAAATAACTTCTGATGAGAAATCCAATCATTTTGAGCACAGAGTAGCAAATATATATTCAATCAAAATTGATGGAAACGACAAGAAACTGGTTTACAGTGACATTAATGATAAATACGATCTGGGCCCAATATTTGGAATTTCACCGGATGGTAAAAAAATTGCATGCATGGTTAATGATGGTGCCAAAGGAGCCTACAGTGCATTATGTGTGCTGGATATTGGAAACGGAAGCTTAAGAAAACTTGTGGAATTTGATTATTCGCAGGAACCGGTAAATATTTTGCTGACATTATATGGAGCACCTATATGGTCTCCCGACAGTAAGTATCTCGCATATGAATTAATAAGCAATCCCTATACTTCCAATTTCAGAGACAGAGGAGTATTTCTTGCAAATAC
>JAMCVO010000155.1 GCA_023475715.1 Actinomycetota bacterium | reverse complement strand
AAAGATATTAAATATAAAAGCACCTTCAATAAGAACAATTGTCAACAATCTGAGCGGCGGGAATCAGCAAAAAATTGTTATAGCTAAATGGCTGAATGCTGATTCCAAAATTTTAATTTTCGATGAACCTACAAAAGGTATAGATGTCGGTTCAAAGGATGAGATATATAAATTGATAAGAAGCCTGGCGGATGAAGGTAAAAGCATAATCCTTATATCTTCGGAACTGCCCGAAATAATGAATTTAAGTGACAGGATAAGTATTTTTAAAGACGGTATTGCTGCTGCCTGTTTGGAAAACAGCAGAGACATTACGGAGTATGATATTTTAAGGCATGCAATCAAATAAAAATTTTTGACATTAATAATTTGATTTTAAAATCATGGAAAATTCACAAGCAAAATTTTCAGATAGAAATAAAAAAACTAAAAGAATAAAAAATATTGATAATTTGATTATCTTTGCAGTGCTTATTGGTGTGGTTTTGTTTTTTTCTTTTAAAAATAAGTTTTTTCTTGATGAAGTAAATTTAAATGCATTATTAATTACCTTATCCATTATCGGAATTGTTTGTATCGGCCAAACTTTATTATTAATATCAGGAACTTTTGATATCTCATTGGGTTCAATTGTCGGTTTTTCAGGTGTTTTACTGGCCAAAATTCTTGAATTGTTTAAAATCAGCAATTTATCTTTATTTATTTTATTTGCTTTTATTGTCGTATTAATCGGAGGACTCATAGGTTTTATTAATGGTTTGATAATAACAAAAGGTAAAATAAATGCCATTATAACTACAATCGCCATGCTTTCAATAATTTTTGCTCTTTCAATGATTATCTCCAAGGGGAAATATATAAAAATCAGCAATTTAAGTTTCTTATCGCTTGCTTCTCAAAAATTTGGATTTGTACCATTAGCTTTCATACTTTTAATTGTTTTATTTCTTATATTTTTTATTGTTTTAAAATTTACCGTATTTGGCAGATATATTTATGCCATAGGCAGTAACGAAAATTCCGTAAATTATGCCGGTGTAAATGTCGATAGAATCAGAATTCTGCTGTTTGTTTTGGCAGGCGCACTTTCTGCATTTGCAGGGATTATCCTTTCCTCAAGACTGACAACCGGACATGCTACTTTCGGAAGCTCATATCCAATAATTACGGTAGCAGCTTGTGTAATAGGAGGTACTTTGCTAAGCGGAGGCAGCGGAGGTGTTATCGGGACATTTTTAGGCATCACTTTACTGACTGTTCTTGAAAGCGGATTCAGTATTGTGGGGATACCTACTCACGTCAAAGATATATTTACCGGAACTATACTGATGGTCTCAGTTATTATAAGCGAAACATTGCTAAAAAGAACAAAAAGATAATTTATTATTTTAAAAAATTTTTTATGAAATTTACTTTTAATAATTTGTTGAAAGGAGCCGGATATCAGTCTTTTAGGAATTGATATTGGTACCACAGGATGCAAAACAATAAATTTTGATTATAACGGAAAAATTATTTCAAAAGCTTATAAGGAGTATAAATTAATTTGCCCTAAAGATGGCTGGGGGGAATTAAATCCTGAAGAGGTTTATTCTTCTGTGACTGAGTGCATTAGAAAAACCCTTGAAAATCAAGGCAGTGATCCCGTAAAGTCAGTTGGTTTTTCTGTACTTGGAGCCGGAATTATCCCGGTGGATAAGCACCTTAACCCGGTTTATAACTGCATAACTGCTTTAGATAACAGGTCTGTTAAGCAAGTTCAGGAGTTAGAAAAAAAATTTGGCAGAAATGAATTGTATCATGAGACCGGAATGCCTTCCCATCCATTTTGCGTAATAAATAAGTTAGTGTGGTTTAAAGAGGAGATGCCAGAAGTTTTTGATAAAACATGGAAATTTTTAAATTTGGAACAATATATCAGATTAAAATGGGGGATTGAACCATATATTGATTATAGTCTGGGAAGCAGCACGATGGCGTTATCTATAAAAGAAGGCAAATGGTCAAAAAAGATATTGGATTTTGCCGGTATAAACCAGGATTTACTGCCGAAGGTTTGTAATTCAAGCCAGATAATCGGAAGCATAAGCAAAAAAATTTCTGATGATACGGGTTTACCTGAAGGGACTAAGGTTGTTGCAGGCGGACATGACCAGGTTTGCGGAACTTTAGGTGCCGGGGTTTTAGATGCTGGAATGGCACTTGACTCAACCGGAACTGTTGAAGCGATTGTACCTGTTTCCAATAAGCCGGTTCTCTCAGAAAAAATGCTGGATTGCGGTGTTTTGTGGGAATTTCATACAATACCCGGATTATTTATAGGGATAGCTGCTAACTTTACAGCCGGTTCGGTTTTAAGATGGTTCAGAGATAATTTTTGTGAAAATGAGATAACGAAAGCTTATGATCAGAATTTGAATGTGTATGATTTGATATTGCCAAAAGAAGAATGGCTTCCGTCAAATATATTAGTACTGCCACATTTTGCAGGAAGTGTAAGTCCATGGAATGATCCGGAGTCAAAAGGGATTATTGCCGGTCTGACATTAAATACTTCAAAGACTGAAATAGCAAAATCAATAATTGACGGGATAACTTATGAGGCAAGACAGAATGTGGAAATTTTTGAGAATTCAGGCATAGAAATAAAAGAGATCAGAGCAATAGGTGGTGCCTGTAATGATAAGAATTGGCTGCAGTTAAAGGCTGATGTAATGGGAAAGATCATTTCTGTTCCCGATGTGACGGAAGCTTCAAGTTTGGGATCGGCAATTCTTGCAGGTTATGGTATCGGCTTATATAAAACAATAAAAGAAGCAGCAGGCAATATGATAAAAATAAATGAGGTTTATTACCCGGATTTTAAGAAAAAAGCCTTATACGAAGAAAAATATAAACTTTACAAAAAAATATAC
>JAMCVO010000150.1 GCA_023475715.1 Actinomycetota bacterium | reverse complement strand
ATGTAAGGTTTAGAAGTGCATACTCTCCTTCACCAACACAAATCGCATTCAGATATTCGGTCTTTTCAAGTTCGTAGGAAGCAAGGGAAATATGAGGCCCTCCGCAGATAGTAAAAATACCATACTTGCTTATATCCTTTAGCAACCTCTTTATATATTTAAACTGGAAGCTGACTGTAGTGATTCCTATTACATCTGGTTTGAATTCTTCTATCTTTTGCAAAAGAGGTTTTGGATCATAATTGCCATACAAATATTGGAGAGCAGTCTGATGACCGCCCTGTTTTAATACGGAAGACAGAGAGCCGAGTCCGTAATGATAACTTAAAGCCCCGCCCCTGATGTTAATATCAGGATAAACAAATAAAATTTTCATATCAGCTTCACATTTTCTATTTTATTGATAATTTATGAAATTAATTAAAATTATTAAAAAAATCAATGGGATAATAAACTAAATTTCAATGATTTTATCCTTTTATTTTCTATTTGCAAGAACTTTCTTTTCATAATCCAGGACTTCTTTTATCCATTCGAAATCATTGGGGATGCTGCTTGTTTCGCAATAATAGCTCCAGACACTCCCATATGGCATTGATTTTAAATCCTCCATCAAAGCAAGTCTCGAGAAATTGTCACCGCTGTTTTCAGCATCCTTGATCATTTTTACGGGTTCCAGAAGTGACAGGAGCAGAGCTTTGCAAACCGCTCTTACACCAAGCGAGAGCGCACCGATCCTGTTTATTGAAGCATCAAAAAAATCGGTTCCGATATGGACTTTATTAAAAGCATCCGCTCTGTTTATTTCCTGCATTATTGCAGTAAGCTCATCGGTTAATACAGTAATATGATCGCTGTCCCAGCGGATTCCTCTTGACAGATGAAGCACAACATTTTCAAGAAATGGCAGGACGGACGAAATTTTGTCTGAAACCATTTCTGTCGGATGCAAATGTCCTGTATCAAATGTCAGCCCAATTCTTTTAGACATAGCATAAGCAAGATAGAATTCAAGTGAACCTACATTATAAAATTCAAAGCCAATTCCAAACAGCTTGCTCTCAACTGTGTCAATCAGATTTTCTCTGGGATATTTGGCCTCATAAATTTCATCGAGTGACTGTTTTAAAATCTGCCTGTGCTCATTTCTTGAAGGAGTAATATCTTTTGAACCATCGGGAACCCACAAGTTGCTTATACAGGGAATCTGTATTTTTTTGCCTATATAATTTGCAATCTCCCTGTTTTTCTTGCCATATTCTATCCAGTATTCTCTTATAAATTTTTCCTTGGATGCAAGCGTGTAACCATCTTTGACATACTTATGTGAATAAAAAACCGGACTCACGTCAAGACCTGCCTTATTTTCTCTTGCCCAATCAATCCATGAATCAAAGTGGTTCTTTGAAATGTCGTTTCTGTCAGCCAGTCTGCCTTTATAGTCTCCCTCGTTGGCCTGCAGGCTTATTTTCTTATGTAAACCGGGGACAAGAGACAATACTTTTTCCAGATCAGATCTGTACTCCTCGATATTTCTGGATCTGCCGGGATAATTGCCTATTGATATTACTCCTCCACTTGGAAGAGATGCATTTTCAACTTCAAATCCCATAACATCGTCAAGCTGCCATGAATGAATCGAAACCGGAATATCTTTTAATTTATTGATTGCCTCATCAGTATCTATACCAATCGTAGCATATTTGTCTCTGGCAATTTCATAAGAATTACCGCTCATATCCATTACTCCTGTCCATTTAATTAAATTAATAAATATTATACAAATACAAAGCTATGGATTTATCATAAAGAGTAAAAATATTCCCTCTTTAGTTTCGTGCTTTAACTAAATCATAAGTTACTCTTGCAATAATTATTTCTTCATTAACTCTTACAACAACTACCGGAATTTTTGAGTCATTATTTGAAATAACCTGTTCTCCAACAAGATTGTTATTTTTTTCATTGTCAACTCTTACACCAAAATAATCCATGTCATCCAGAATAGCTTTTCTGGTTATCGGAGAATTCTCTCCAATTCCTCCTCCGAAGATTATCAAATCAAGTCCGTCCATTGCCGCAGTATAGGAACCTATATATTTTTTAATTCTGTAAGTATAAGAATCAAAAGCTCTTATGCAGTCAATATCTCCTGTAATTACTCCGCTTTCAATATCAAGAAAATTCTTATATTTTCTCGAGAGTCCAAGCAAGCCTGATTTCTGGTTTATTATTTCATCTATTTCGGCCGGATTTAAATTCTCTTTCTTCATAAGGTACCCTATGATTGCAGGATCCAAATCACCGCTTCTGGTAGACATGAAAAGCCCTTCTGCCGGAGTAAATCCCATGGAGGTATCTATCGTCTTTCCATTTCTGATTGCCGTAATAGATGAACCTCCTCCAAGCATTAGTGCAATGATTTTCATCTTCTTATAATCTACTCCCAAAAGCTCGGAAACCCTTGAAACCATATAGGTATAAGCAATCCCATGAAATCCATATTTTCTTATCCTGTATTTTTCATAATAATCATACGGAATACCGTAAAGGTATGCCTTTGACGGTATGTCTTTATGAAATATATTATCAAATACAATTATGTTCGGTTTCCCCTTAAAAACTTCTAAGCTTACTTCTATACCTGTATAGTTCGGCGGATTATGAAGAGGAGCCAGATCCAGACTGTCTTTTAATTTATCCATTATTTCACCGGTTATAACAGCATGGTTCTTGATTTTATCCCCGATGTTTACATATCTGTGGCCTATTGCTGAAATTTCACCTTTATCTTTTATTATGGATATTGGCGGGGTTGAAAGTTTCTCTATAATTAAATTTAATCCGATTTTATGATTTGGTGCTATGCAAAGCTTTTTAGTTTCTTTAAAATTATTCGTATCAAAAGTTATTACATCT
>JAMCVO010000435.1 GCA_023475715.1 Actinomycetota bacterium | reverse complement strand
GGTATGGTTGAAGTATGGATAGAAGTTTCCGAAGATATTTTTTCAGAAAAAATGAACGATCTTGAAGCTTTTGAATCTTCGATTGAGCACAAACTGTATTCTGCAATCGGAATAAATATCAGTGTTAAATTAAAAGAGCCTAAAACAATCAAAAGAAGCGAAGGCAAAGCTAAAAGGGTTGTTGATATGAGGAAAGGAGAAAAACCTTAAAGATGGCTGCAAATGAAAAATTCTGGGATGCTGAAATTTCCACGGTAAGCAAAGATAAAATTCGGGGAATTCAACTTGAGAGGCTGAAGAAAACCGTAAGCCACTGTTATAAGAACAATGATTTTTATAAAAAAAGACTTGATGATGCAGGAATGGAACCGGAAAAAATCAAATCTCTCGATGACCTGGAAAAAATACCATTCACTACAAAAGATGACTTAAGAGATAACTATCCTTTCGGGCTGTTCTGCACACCGCTTTCGGAAGTTGTGCGTGTTCATTCGTCATCCGGAACGACAGGGAATCCTACAGTTGTCGGATATACAAAGCATGACCTGGATATGTGGGCGGATAATCTTGTAAGGATAATGTATGACGTCGGGGTCAGGAGAGATGACATAGTTCAGGTCAGCCATGGTTTCGGCTTGTTTACCGGAGGTTTTGGTTTTTTAGATGCTGCTGAAAAACTTGGCTGTCTTGTAATACCAATTTCAGGAGGGGTAACAGAAAGACAGTTAAAGGTGATGAAAGATTTTAAATCCACGGTGATTGCCTGTACCCCCTCTTATTGTCTGTACATGGCGGAAGTAGCAGAAAATATAGGAGTAAATTTTGAAGATTTAAGTTTAAAGTTGGGTTTTTTAGGGGCTGAACCATGGACTGATTCCATGAATGCCTGGAGCAAAACGGGCTTCATATAAATGAAGACCATTTCATAACTGAGGTAATTGATTCTAAAACAGGTAAAACACTGAAAAACGGCGAAGAAGGCGAACTGGTCTTCACATCACTTACAAAAGAAGCTTTCCCTGTTTTGCGCTACAGAACAAAAGATATTTCTCATTTGATAGATAAGCCATGTGCCTGTGGAAAAACCTTGATAAGAATGGCAAAACCTTTGGGCCGCACCGATGATATGCTTATAATTCGCGGAGTGAATATATTTCCTTCACAGATTGAAGAGATTCTGATGAAGATAAAGGATCTTGAGCCCCATTATTTAATAGTTGTAGACAGAGTCAACTACATGGATACTATCGATGTTTGGGTTGAGGTTTCGGAAAAAATATTCCAGGAAAAAATCATGGACCTCGAGTTTTTTGAAAAATCGATAGAAGAAAAGCTTTATTCGTCCATAGGTATAAAAATAAAAGTCAGCCTGAAAGAGCCGAAAACTATTGAAAGAAGTGAAGGCAAGGCACGGAGAGTCTGGGACAAGAGGAAAGCAAAATAATAATTTGAAAAATAAAAACCGGATAATTAATGAAGTTAATAAAATTATTTCCGAGGAGCTGCGATTTCTAAACGGACATTATGAATATGATCTGAAACAATATTGCAATCCCGGGCTGATTTACGGTTCCTGTTTCCTGACCTTCTTTAATCTTGAAAGCGTAAAAGATCCTTTCCCTGATGAAACCATCCATGTGAATAACTATTATAAAGATGATACAGAGAAAAACTTTGTTCATACAGATACCTACAGGATTTTAAATCTTATTGCCGGATTTGAGCTCCTTGGAATAGGGATAAACATTCATGGTATGGTTGAAAAAGCCTTAAGGGAAATTTATCATGAAAAGAAAAATTCAGCTGAAGATGACTCCGAAAAAAATTATACTTTGAAGCTTTTGTTTGGAGATATTTTTTATTCAAGGGCTGTTATTTATTTTATAAATTATAATGATTTTTTTGTATTTGAAGAGATCCTGAATTCACTCCTTGCTCTTCATTATGCAAGGCTTATAACTCATCAGGAGCTTGTAAAAATTATTTCACAAAGTTCCGAAGAAAAGATTTTTAAAAAGTTAAAAGAAGATATTGCGGAAATAAAAAACCTGAATGCTCTTTTAAAATCTGCTTTTCTGATAGGATTTGGTGCATCTAATTTTACGCTTGATTTTAATGAACTTGGTTTGAGTTTCAGGATTATTGAAGATCTTGTGTCATTTAAGACTTATTTTGATATTGAAAATCATCTGAGGCAGATTTCCGCTGAAGTAAAAAGCAGCTACAAAGATGGATATTTAAATTTTATTCTTTCCAAAAAAATGGAAATAATGGGTAGAGTCAACAAAGATATTAAGTTGATAAAACCGCAATGGTTAAAAGATAATTTCGATAGTCTGACAAAATTATTTCAGACTCTTTATTAAGGTTAAAAGCAGAGGTTTTATAAATGAATCCGGATTTGATTTTACTGCATGCTCCAAGCGTTTATGATTTTAGAGAAAAAAGTATTTTATATGGACCGATGAGTGATCTTGTCCCGTCATCACCTATTTTCGAAATGTATCCTATCGGATTTCTGACAATGGCCAATTACCTTGAAAAGAGAGGGCTGTCTGTCCGGATCATAAATATCGCTTATCTGATGATGGAAGACAGTAAATTTGTTGTTGAGAAATTCATTAAAAAATTAAGACCTGCTACTTTCGGAATTGATCTTCACTGGCTTCCTCACTGCCAGGGCTCGACAGAACTGGCCAGGATAATAAAAAAATATCACCCGGAAATACCGGTAATTTTTGGAGGATTCTCATCATCATTTTTTTACAGGGAGCTTATAGAATTTAGTCAGGTTGATTTTATCATAAGAGGGGATTCTTCCGAGGAGCCACTTTTCCAATTAGTAAAGGCTATTAAGAATAAAGATGAAAATTTTGAAAGTAGCAGGTCTTAATTTTTTAATGAATTTCTCAACATCAA
>JAMCVO010000601.1:1637-2923 GCA_023475715.1 Actinomycetota bacterium | reverse complement strand
GGATGAAAAGGAATAAAGCGCCGACAAATGTATTCTGACATTAAAGGCTAGATTGCCTGCCACAGTTCCAAGAATGACCCCTGTAACATAGTCAAAATATGTTAGATTGGATAAGCTTCTTTTATTTAATAGTTTAATAGCAGCCAAAAGAAAAAAGGAATTGAAGATGTAAAGAAAGTTGCTTTTGCAGCACTGGCCACTAATGGTAATCTATATGTAGATCTTTATCATGATTCATAAAACTACTTTCATAGAATGCTTCTGAAATATCACTGGCACAACTGGATACTAAAGGGAATCTATATGTGGATTTGAAGGGAGATAATATGTACTATGTTAACGATATTGAAGATGACTTTATTAAATTGAACGGATATATTGATACAAAAGAGAAACCGGATTCCCTGGCTACCATCCTATTAATTCAGGATATCTGGGTAAATATCGGTTCATTATAATTTCTGCAAAAACCATTTTATGGATATTGATAATAATCCTTAGCCTTCTACCTCTTTTTAACAATACTGATTATATTTTATGGTTAAGTATAGATTTTAGCCTCAAAGTCAATAATATCTTTAATAACCTTGCAAAGGGTAAGGATTTAGAAGAACCGATTGTATTTCAGGGCGGAGTTGCAGCCAATGTAGGTATTATAGCAGCCTTTGAAAAGACGTTAGGGAAGAAAGTCATAATACCCCAGCATCATGATGTGATGGGTGCATACGGTGCAGCGCTTATTGCGAAGGAAAAAATGTCTAAAAGCCACCAAACGACAAAATTTTATGGTTTTGAAATAGTGGAGAATGACTATAAAGCCAAAAGCACTGAGTGTAATAGCTGCTCGAATATGTGTGAAGTAATCGAATAACCTCAAACGGCGAAACTATAGCCCGATGGGGAGATAGATGCGGTAAGTGGTCGCAATTAACAAATGTTGTATGAAGGGATGGGTAAATGTCAACTTTAGCATTATCTACTGACAGAACCATATGTAAAAAGGTAAAATATAAAGGTGAAAAGATGCCGACAATAGGACTGCCTAAAGGTTTATTTTACTATCAGCATAATGTTCTTTGGGAAAGCTTTTTTAAGAATATTGGATGTAATGTAGTTGTGTCCGAAGATACGAATATGGAAATAATGGATTATGGGATTAAACACTGCAGCAATGAGACATGCCTTCCGGTGAAGGTTTTTCACGGACATGCATATAGTCTTAAAGATAAAGCAGACTACATATTTATCCCAAGATACACCAGCCTTGATAAAAATGAGTATACCTG
>JAMCVO010000601.1:0-1627 GCA_023475715.1 Actinomycetota bacterium | reverse complement strand
CTTATACTTAATATTTAGAATTTTGGATAATTCCTTTAAACTCTCATAGGTTAGCTCCGGAAACTTATCTACATGCAGTTTTATCTCCAAAACCTTTATCTGTTTTTTAAGATTCAACAAGGTCATATCAGGCAGCCCACAGAATTTAGGACAGGTATACTCATTTTTATCAAGGCTGGTGTATCTTGGGATAAATATGTAGTCTGCTTTATCTTTAAGACTATATGCATGTAGATAAGTTTCCGGAGCTAACCTATGAGAGTTTAAAGGAATTATCCAAAATTCTAAATATTAAGTATAAGGATGTAATATATGCTTTTGAGAATGCACTTAAAGCGTATGCTGAAAATCAGAAAGAACTACTGAATACAAATAGCTTTAATGCATTTAAAAGCGATAATAAGCTTGCACTTACAGTATTGGGACATCCTTATATGATATATGACAATTATCTTAGCATGAGACTTGTAAAAAAGCTTATGGATAGGGACATTACTGTTTATACTCCTGCAAATGTCGATTATGAAACCAAAAGACAAAATGCTTATCCTTTTCAGGGAAAAGTTTTCTGGGATGATGGCTTTGAAAACCTGGGAAGCGCATTTACATTTGCAGAAGACAAAAATATAAAAGGTATAATCTATTTAACTCCTTTTGCTTGCGGAGTAGATTCATTTATTTTAGAGTTTATTGAGAGGCGTTTGAAATCCCATTATAATTTACCTCTTCTAAAGCTTACAATTGATGAACATACAGGAGATGCAGGATTTGATACAAGATTGGAAGCATTTTTGGATATGTTAGGGTGATTATAGTATGAAGGTTACGTTTCCACACATGGGGAATATGTATATATCAATAAGGGTTTTACTGGATACCATAGGAATAGATTATGTTATGCCTCCGAACTGCAATAAAAAGACGCTGGAGTATGGTATTACGCATTCACCTGAGTTTGTCTGCCTGCCGTTCAAAACAATATTGGGAGATTTTATTCACGGTATAAAAAACGGAGCGGATTTGATCCTTTTCTGTGGAGGCTGTGGTCAGTGCAGGCTTGGATACTATGGGGTCTTACAGGGTGAAATACTGAAAAGTCTCGGATATAAGACTGAATTTGTATGCTTGGATTTAAGCAACATGACAGTTAAAGAAGTATTGAGCAAGTTAAAACCTCTGACTGAAGGAAAAAGCATCACTAATATAGTAAAAGGAATTATTTATGCCGTCATATTTGTTTTTTGCACATAAAATTGAGTTCCCGATGGTTTCAAGTCCATGTCCTCCTATATCATCAGTCCTCATAAACTCTTTTCCGGCTTCGTGAGGTTTATTCCTGGATCTAAAAGGTAATATTTTTTTAATCATATGCTCCATTATCCACATGCTTACACCCAATTTATTATGTACCTCTATACCCATATTACCCAATTTTCTTTCAATGTCCAAATTGATATACGGTTCAGCAGCAGCATATATCTCACCAACTATCGCTATTTTTAAGGGATTGAATTGCCTGTCAATTCTCATGTTTTTCAATGCTTTTTTTGTTGATGCTATTACTCCATTTATAGCTTTATATCCCTTCGCTTTTTGGATCTTGTTATGAAATTGTCTCATAATATTA
>JAMCVO010000059.1 GCA_023475715.1 Actinomycetota bacterium | reverse complement strand
ATCTCTCACAGATATCCAGACTGAATTTGAAGTGCCTGTAATTGGAGTAATAGAACCAGGTGCCAGATCTGCAGCAGCAATCACCGAAACGAAGAGAGTGGGGGTAATTGCCACAAAAGGAACAGTTGACAGCAAGGCCTATGATAATGCGATAAAAAATATTGACAGAGAGATAAAATTGTTTTCAATGGCGGCACCTTTGCTTGTTGAGTATGTTGAGGGAGGGATTCTGGAAGGTGGATTGCTTAATAAGGCGATTTGCAGTTATTTAAAACCATTATTTAAAGAGAATATAGATGCCCTTATTTTAGGCTGCACACATTTTCCGTTAATTGAAAATAATATAAAAGATTGCTGTGATGGTGGTGTAAGAGTTATAAATTCTGCGATTGAAACATCAAGGGACGTAAAAGACATCCTGAAGAAATTTAACATAGAAAATGATGGTCAGGATAAACCTCAGAGGATATTTTATGAAACGGGTAATACAAGCAAATTTTTTAGTGTCGGTAAAATGTTTTTAGGGGAAAAGATTAAAGAGGTAATAAAGATAGATTTAAAAATATAATTTTGGTTTTATGTTTTATCAGTGAAAGGCAGACAAAATGAGCAGAATTGACGGCAGATCTAACGATGAATTAAGACCTATAAAAATAACAAGGAATTATATTTCACATGCGGAAGGCTCTGTATTTATAGAGGTTGGCAAAACAAGAGTTATTTGTACAGCCACTGTAGAGGAAAAAGTTCCTCCATTTCAAAAAGGTAAAGGTATCGGCTGGATTACTGCAGAGTATGACATGATACCGCGATCTGCGCAAGTCAGGATAATAAGACCTCAAACTACAGGCAAGATTGGAGGCAGAACTCATGAGATACAAAGATTAATTGGAAGATCCCTGCGCGGTGTTGTAGATTTGCAGAAACTCGGGGAACGCACTGTATGGATAGATTGTGATGTTATTGAAGCAGATGGCGGAACAAGATGTGCTTCAATTACCGGAGGCTATATTGCCTTATTTGATTGCTGCAGATCTCTTGTTAATCAAAAAATAATTTCTGAAATGCCGGTAAGTGATTTTCTGGCAGCAATTAGCGTCGGCATAGTTAATGGAGAAGTCATGACTGATCTATGTTTTGCAGAGGATAGCACTGCAGAGGTGGATATGAATGTTGTAATGAATTCAAAGGGAAATTTGATCGAAGTTCAGTCAACTGCCGAATATAAGGCTTTTTCAAGAGAAGATTTCAATAAATTACTTGATCTTTCAGTGGCTTCAATAGAAAAGATCTTCTCATTTCAAAAAAAGGCTTTGCTTGAATCAAAAATATGAAAAATGAATTCAGCTTAGTGATTGCAACAAAAAATAAAGGTAAGTTCAGGGAAATTAAGCACTACTTAAAGGATTCAAATATTAATCTCCTGTCTTTAAATGATTTTGAAGAAATACCTGAGATTGTTGAAGATGGTAGAAGTTTCAGGGAGAACTCCTTAAAAAAAGCAAGAATTATTGCAAAGGCTTTAAAAAAGCCGGCTCTTGCGGATGATTCAGGTCTTGAAGTTGATTTTCTCAATGGCAATCCCGGGGTGTATTCTTCAAGATACAGTGGTGAAGGCGCAACCGATAAATCGAACAGAGACAAGCTCTTATCGGAACTTTCGAATATAAAAGATTTAGAAGGAAGGTTAGCCAGATTTGTATGTCATCTTGTTTTTTGGGATCCGCAAAAAGGGCTTTTATTTGAAACTGACGGAGTTTGTGAAGGTAATATTGGTTTTGAAGAAACAGGCAGCGGAGGATTTGGCTATGACTGTATTTTTATTCCCAGAGGATTTGACAGAACAATGGCGCAGCTTAGCGAAGATGAGAAAAATAAAATCAGCCACAGAGGTAAAGCTTTAAAAAAATTTGCCAGTTTTATTGAAGAGAATAAATATCTTTTTTAAACTTTTATGGGATTATTCTTATTTAACCTGGTTTATAACAATGTTCACTCAAGTTTATTGAAATATTGAAAATATATGATAATATTACTTCTTGCCTGTAATTTCGGGGTGTAGCGCAGCTTGGTTTAGCGCACCTGCTTTGGGAGCAGGGGGTCGGAGGTTCAAATCCTCTCACCCCGACCAATACTTTGAAAGTAAAAAGCTGACTGTAGTTAAGAGTTTAAATTTGCCGGTGGCAGATTTAAACCAAGGATTTGAAAGGACGGACTGAAGGCGACAGCCGAAGGAGTCCGCGGCTCTGCAGCGAGCTTGCAAAGCGAGACGAAAGACCAAATCCTCTCACCCCGACCAATACTTTGAAAGTTATATAATAAATTTTTTTATATCGTTATTATTGAAATATTCTATTATCTGTTTTTTATCCGAAGGTTTTAAGGGTAATAAAGGTATTCTGGGATCTCCACCAAAGAAACCCCGAAGGTCCATTCCAAATTTAACACCTGCGACTCCAAATCTTCCAACAGTATTTTCCGATAAATTTTTTAAAAAATCATATAGAATTATTGCTTCCTTATTTTTTTTGGTTATATGCAGCTGATAAATCTCCCATCCCTATTGTAATATATAATGCTCCGAAATTTGCCTCAGACTTACTGATTTCACCGGAATTAATGGCTAAGCTTTCGGAACATCCAAATATTGTAGCTATGAAAAATTCTTCACTTTTCCCAATCGCTGAATATAAAAAATTTATTCCCGAGAATGCTGATTTTCGCCTATTGGCGGGTAATATAAAAACTTTTTATCCCGGATTAATTGATGGAGCAATAGGAGCAGTGCTTTCAACAGCAAGTTACTTGCCCGAATATTGCTGTAAATTATATCAGCTTCATATAACCAAAAAAAATAAGGAAGCAATAATTCTATATGATTTTTTAAAAAATTTATCGGAAAATACTGTTGGAAGATTTGGAGTCGCAGGTG
>JAMCVO010000654.1 GCA_023475715.1 Actinomycetota bacterium | reverse complement strand
TAAACATAGTAATAGAAGTATACTTGAAATACTTTTAAAATCTGAGGATTTTATAGAGTTTGCATCAAGATTAAAATTAATGACCATATTAGTCTCTGAGGATGCAGCAGTTCTAAATGAAATCAATGATAAAAAAGAAGCAAACATAACTATAAAAAAGTCAATAATTGATTTGCGTAAAAAACAAACGAAAATAAAAGAGGAAATAGAGAAGTTGGTAAACCAATCAGAGAAAAAACAGCGTGAGATAGAAGGTATATATGATAAAAAATCAAACCTTCTTGCCAAAACAAGGTCAGACAAGAATGCTTTACTGGCCATTATGAAAGATTTTGAAATTAAAGAATCTGAAATCAATCGTGTTCTTGAAAGCTATAAGTACGGCAGTGTCCCTGGCAGTAAATTCCTCTGGCCTATTGCTGGTAGGAAGGGCTCAGGGTTTGGTTGGAGAATTCACCCAATCCTAGGGTATAAGAGGTTCCATTCCGGTATTGATTTTCCTGCTCCAAGTAGATCACCTATAAACTCAGCTGAGGGCGGTGAAGTAATAAGCGCAGGTTATGACAGCGGATACGGTTATTCTGTTATGGTTTATAATGGCGGAGGTGTTGCTACAGTTTATGCGCATCTTTCCCAAATTCTAGTTGCTGTTGGACAAAGAGTTGAAAGAGGACAGGTAATCGGTCTTGTTGGTTCAACAGGTTGGGCGACAGGACCTAATCTTCACTTTGAAGTACGAAAAGATGGCATAGCACAGAATCCGTCAGACTGGTTACAATAGGAAAATTTTAAATTTTAGATAATATAAATAGCAGTATTAGAAATCATAAGTTTAAAAAAACATTGGGACTGTAATAGATTTTTAACAATTATCTTCTTTACATTATTTCATAAAAGTCTTTAGGCAAGGAAGCTACTTAACTTTTAGTGTTGAACTAGTTGAAAGGCTAGATTCTTAAAAACTAATATGAGTTGAGTTTACATCTAAAAGGTTTTAATATAGGAGAGTGATTAGACTAAACCCTTTCAACATTGAAACTATTGACCAATATATCTATTTCACTATTGCTTCAAATAAACCTTCATGATCCTTATCTTCCATAGCTATTCTGATCTTTAGTAATATTCTCCATGCTGTCTTATAATCAACTTTAATCTCTTGATGCAATTGTTCTGCTGATATTTCCTTTTTAGCATCAAGAAATAAATGAATTGCATAAAACCATTTTTTTAAATCTGTGCTTGTCTTTTCAAAAATTGTGTACTTAAATGGTGAAAATGTCTTGCCGCAAAAAGCACAACCAAAAACTTTTAACTTATCTTTTCTTTGATAAACATTTTTACTATTACAAATGTTGCATTTGACACCACTTGGATACTTAATATTCAAGAAATAATCTATCGCCTCTCTTTCACTTGGAAACTTATTTCCAAATTCTATATAATTCACTTGCTGCTCCTGTTTTAAATTTATAAGTTTATGAACTTTAGATTAAAGGATATAAAAGAATTTTTAAAATTCAGAATATTCTGGAATTTCTTTTTTAGTACCATCTCTTTTTATAAAAATTTTTAGATAATATAAATACATTAGTTATTCTATTACTTGCTTTTATCAGCCTCGGCAATACTTTTTCCTTTAAAAAGTCCACTTTTTTCAATGGTTAAAAGAGTTTTGTCTTGAATTAAATTACCAATAAATCTTCCGGTTGATATAATTTCTACTTGACCTAAGGAATGGATATCACCATTAAGATATAATCAAATCTAATCTATTGAAACTGTCAAAATATTTTATATAATATTAATTAAATAGAAATAATAATGTATAAACGAGAATATATACCACCGATCCTTTTAAGTCAATTTTTAGTGAATTGGGAAGTAGGAGTGCAATAGATTAGTTGTTTATCCTTGCACTTCTGCTAATAGGGTTAGCAGCCGGACTTAGGAAATGGTAGACAAATATAAAACTGGTTAAAAAGATTACCAGGGATAGAATAATTGCATGAAACTTACAACAAGAGGAAGATACAGTACAAGACTGATGATGGAACTGGCACTTAACTACGAAAAGAGGTTAGTTCTATTAAAAGATGTTGCCAGTTCTCAGGAGATTTCACAAAAATATCTTTCGCAGCTTATTATACCATTAAAGATTGCAGGACTGGTAAGGTCGTCAAGGGGAGCACATGGTGGCTATTGTTTATCCAGAGCTCCGAAAGATATAAAATTAATTGAAATAATTACTGCGGTTGAAGGACCATTTTACCTTGTAGAGTGTGTAGTCAATCCCGATATCTGCAATAGGTCAAAATCTTGTGTTGCAAGGGAAGTTTGGTCAGAAATTGGAGAAAAATTTCTGGATATATTAAGTTCATATAATCTGCAGCAACTAACAGAAAGACACATAGAAAAACATTTAAGAATTAATTAATTTGTTGAAGAACTGATTTTTTAAGCATGATGCTGCAAAGCAATTATGGCTGAAGATGTTTTTCTATTTGTTTCTGTAAAATAAATAGTTCTATAGTCTTAAAATAACTGCTTATATGACTTTAATTTTATTCCAACAATTTATTTACAAATGATACTATTATAAATATAATAGTTGAAAAGTTGCTCAATTATAGTATATTATTTACAAGGAGGTATTACTATAATGAAAAATAGTGAAACAGTTTGTGAAATTACCTGGATTGATAGGCAAAAAATATCTGATGTTAAAAAAAAGATGAAGTCTGAAGCTATAATTAATCGTCTTTCTGAAACATTTAAAGTCCTTGGTGATGCAACAAGGGCAAAAATAATTTCCGCCCTACTTATTAAGGAATTATGCGTGTGTGAAATTTCAAATCTGCTTGGATCAACAAAATCTACTGTTTCTCATCAACTTAGAATACTCAGAAATACCAGACTTGTAAAGCATAGAAA
>JAMCVO010000227.1 GCA_023475715.1 Actinomycetota bacterium | reverse complement strand
GCTCCACATGAAATCAATATCTTTAGGTTTATAGACAAATTCAACAATATCTGTTCCTTTTTCATACATTATAATAATCCTTAAAAGTTCATTTTCAAGAAGGATACTTCTGTAGCCCAAGTATTCGATATTATGGAATCTGCAACCATAGTTCCTATTATGATGGTAAAGGCTTTCATATGTGTTTTTTTTCATTTAAAACTCTCCTTTAAGATATTTTATGGTTTTAGTATTTTCCATATTCAAAGCCTGCTTCTGTAAAAGCCTTGATATTCTCATAAGACGTTCCATCAAAGAAGAAATCGGAGGTAGACAGGATCCAGTTGCCTCGGGGCTTTACCTTTTCAAGCAACTCTCTTACCCTCTCTTTTATCTCTGCAGGAGTTGCTTTTCGCAGGAACTCCACCTGATCAATATTGCCCCGAAGTGCCATGTCTGGCCTTATTATTTTTAGTACATCATCAAGGATTACATCCCCAAAAGGAGGTCCTGTAACATATCCCCATACATTGATGAGCAATTTGTTATAAAGGTGCATTATGGTCTGGGCATCGCCGCAGTTATGATATACCACAAATGCTCCTGCATCATGTATGGGTTTTGCAAATCTGTTCTCGTAGTCAAGAACATATTGCTCAAAGAAACGGGGGCCGACACCGCTTGTAGCAAGATTTGCTCCGAGCTCAATAGAGTCTGCTCCAGCCGGTATAACATCTTCTACTATGTGCTTTACGTTCCAGGCAAGGAAAAATTCCATCATCTCTCTATAAAATCCTTCATCAATTATAGGATCCATCATCATATCCTCAAGTTTTCTGAACTGGTTTAAGGTGTTAAAGACACCCATTATGGCAGGGTTTACAAGACCCTTGTCTCCTATGGCTCTTTTTGCACCGTTTATTATACCGAGGTCGCAGTATTTTGCGGGAGGAACATATTTTGAAAATATCTCAAAGTCCTTCTTTGTCTTTATAAGATATTCCTGGGGTGCAAAAACTATTAAATATTCAGAACTTCTTTTATAGTTTTGGATTTGGCGGAGTTCTCCTTCCGGTGTTTTGACAGTTGTAGTCCTTTTCTGATTATCGCTATCACCTTCTTTAGTAACAGTAACTTCCCAGTTTTCATTTGTTGCCGGTATATAATTATCCCAGAGAAGGCCCGGGGCAAAAAGCACGTCCCAGCCGAAGTAGTCATGAAACTGTACGTATTTGCCCGGCAGGTCAAAATCATCGGGACAAAGATTTTTGTCTATGCCAGGTCTGTACTTAAACATCTCGTAGACATTGTTTACCCAGATAAAGGGTGATACCGGTATCCTGTCAGCTTTCTGACCTTTAAAGGTAGCAGTGAGTCTTTCTCTTCCTGTCATTGATTTTGCCATTATTTTATCCCTCCTGTTGTGTCAATATTTAATTATAAAAAAAATTATTAATAATTTGGTCTAATTAAAAAAATATTAAAAATAAATTTAAAATTATACAGTTTATGTCGCTCTTCGGCTCCTTAGACTGTCAATAGTCACTGATAAAATTACTACTATTCCGATACCGATAGTCTGTGCAGCTATTGGTAGTCCGAGTATTACAAAGCCGTTTCTTAGCACACCAATTATTGCTGCTCCAATGAGGCTGCCTATAATTGAACCTTTCCCGCCTGAAAGCAAAGTTCCGCCGATTATTACTGCTGCAATTATGTCAATCTCCGCTCCGGTGCCGGCAATGACCTCAGCGGTTCCCAGCCTTCCAATAGTAACTACTCCTGCAAATGCAGCAAGAGCACTGGTTAAAATAAATACCAGCATTCTTACATTCTCAATTCTTATGCCTGACAGCCTTGCAGCGCGTTCATTTCCTCCTATGGCATAGATATATCTTCCTGTAACTGAATACTTAAGAAATACAGCACCTATTATTACTATCACCGCCATTAGTATTACTGAAACAGGAATAACACCTGCAGTTCCCTGTCCAAGATAAATAATTATAGGATTTGTAACCTTTATATTTGCTCCTGTGGAGAACAAGTATATTATTCCTCTTGCAACACTTAAAAAGCCGAGGGTAACAATAAAAGAATTAATGTTAAGCTTGGTAACAAACAGGCTTATAGCATATCCTATGACAGCTCCCGTCCCGATGCCTGCAATTAAAGCAACAGGAAGGCTCATCCCCAAATTAGTAAGAAAAAATGCCGTTACCATTCCGCCGAGGCCAATTACTGAACCTACAGAAAGATCCAGTCCGCCCGATATAAGAACCATGGTCATTCCAACAGTAACTATAGCATTTATGGATATTGCCCTGAGAACATTGATAATATTTTTTGCCGTCAGAAAATAGGGACTTAAAAAAGACAGTATGATGCATTCTACAATTAAGGTAATTATTATTCCAAGTATTTCAACATTTCTTAATCTTTTGATTGTCCGCTTAAATATCGAAGTCTGATCAGCAATGCCTATAGTATTGTTTGCCATTTATTTTCTTTCCTCCTGGTTTATATAAATAAAAATTTAATTTTCAGAACTGACCGCCGACAGATACATTATTTTTTCCTGGGTTGCTTTGTTTATACTTAATTCACCAGTTATCCTGCCAAGCCTCATGACTATTATCCTGTCACTCAAACTTAGTATTTCAGGAAGCTCTGATGAAATTAATATTATTGAGATACCTTTGGCAGCAAGTTCACTTAAAATATTATGAATTTCGGATTTTGTTCCGACATCAATACCCTGGGTTGGCTCATCTACAATTAAAATTTTAGTGTTTGCAGCAAGCCATTTGGCAAACACAACTTTTTGCTGGTTACCTCCGCTCAAACTTAATATCGGAGAATTTATGCTTGCTGCTTTTATATTTAAAAGCTTAATATATTTGCCTACCAGCTCTTTTTCTTTTTTTATTTTTACAAAGCCTGATTTTGCTAATCTGT
>JAMCVO010000106.1 GCA_023475715.1 Actinomycetota bacterium | reverse complement strand
CTTCCCCAAAATACATGTCGTTTAAATACATATCCAAAATTTCATTTTTTGTATATATCTGTTCAAGCTGATAAGCAAGAATGGCTTCTTTCAGCTTTCTTTCATATGTAATTACATTTTTTTCTTCCGGGATATAGATTGTTCTTATATACTGCTGAGTCAGCGTACTGGCTCCCTGTGAAATTCCACCTGATTTTATATTAATGATAAGCGATCTTATAATGCCCTCGAAGTCAACACCTTTATGTTCATAAAACCGCTCATCCTCAATTGATACAACAGCATTTATCAGGTTTTTAGGCAGCTGTTCAAATGATACGATTTCTCTGTTCTGTTCACCATGCAAGGTTCCTATTAATTTTCCATCTGCGGCAAATATTTTTGAAGTCAGTGCATTTTCAATAGGTGAAAAATCTTTTATATTGGGGAGATCTTTGAAAAGACTGGCGATGGCCGTACCTCCGATATAAACGAAAGCAGCTGCAAAGGAGATATTTATAAAAGTAACCAGCAGAATTACTGCAATAATAACTGCCAATATCCTGGGTGCTTTTACATTTTTATGTTTTTTTCTGATATGAGACATCTTAACTAAATTATTAAACCTGCTTTGCTTTTAATATAAACAAAAATAATACCATGATTATTTTAATTATAAAATCATTAAAAGCAACAACAAAAAATCTCCCTATCTTTATAAATATTTATTGCATTAATGCAACTTATTGCATATAATTAAAATTTGATAAAGTAAAATAAAATTTTATCGGGAAGAAGAGGGTTTATGGGCTATATAAATACTAAGGATATGCTGATAAAAGCCAGAAAAAAATATGTCGTAGGAGCTTTCAATATAGTTGATTATACGACCATGGTGGCAGCAGTTAAAGCGTCTATCGAAAAGAAATCGCCAGTCATTATCCAGACATCTCAAAAAACTGTTCTGCAGTTTGGATTTAAATTCTTGCCGCTTGCAGTTAAACTGCTTGCTGAAGAAACCGAAATCCCGGTTGCCATGATTCTGGATCATGGAACCGATATTGAAGTTATAAAGAACTGCATAAATCATGGGTGGAGTTCCGTAATGGTTGACGGCTCGGCAAAACCTTTTGAGGAAAACATAAAATTTACAAAGATGATTGTCGAACTTGCACATGAAAAAAATATTACTGTTGAAGGAGAATTAGGCCACATAGGAGGCGTTGAAGAGCATATAAACATCAGTGAAGATAAAGTAATTCTTACTGATCCCCAAAAAGCAGTGGAATTTCAGAAGAGGACTGGTGTTGATTCTCTTGCAGTAGCTATTGGCACAAAACATGGTCTTTATGAAGGAAAAGTTATTCTGGATTTTGAAAGATTAGAAAAAATCATGGAGATAACCGATTTTCCAATTGTCATTCACGGGTGTTCTGATTTGCCTGAGTTCGACTTAAAAAAAATCATTTCATACGGACCATCAAAAATGAATATTTCTACTGAAATCAAACGTGCTTATCTTGATGGCTATAAAGAATACATCAGGGAAAATAATGAGGAATATGAACCTGTAAAAGCCATAAAGATTGTTTCTGATAACATAAAAAGGCTTATTGAAGGATACATGGATAAGTTTGGCTGCAGCCAAAAAGGTTAATATCTCAAATGATTAAGCTTCAATTGATGGTTGGAAAGGATTTATAAAAGTGCGAACAGGAATAAATACAAAAAATGTTTCAGATAAGCTGTCTTTAAAAAGCGATGAAATAAAAGAATTAAAAATAGGACAAATTGAAAAGATGAAAAGGCCAAATTTTGAGTGCGATATGCACTGTCATACAAACCGTTCGGACGGAAATGATACTCCGCTGGAATTAATTGAAAATGCATTAAGATGCGGGATGAAAGTAATAGCAATAGTTGACCACGACACTAATCCTCCTGAAACAATAATTGATAATTACGGAAAAGAAATGCCGATAAAAGGATATGCCGGACAATTGGGTCTGGATCTTATCCTCGGATATGAATTTTCATGTGATTCTTTTGTAGACGATGTCCACATTATCGGTTATGAATTAAATTGGAATGACGAGTCTTTAAAAAGTGAAGTAAGACGGGCAAAAGCATCAAAATCAGCTGCTTACAGAAAATTATGCGAAGTCTTAAGTTTACATGGCATGCCTATAGATTTTGATCTTGAAATCCTGCATTATATAGATAAAAACGGCAATTTACATGAAAGAAAGCCTGATGAAGTCGAGAGAAAGTATATTTTTGAAGTTATGGCTTTAAAAAAATATGTAAAAACATGGCAGGAAGCTAAGCTGCTTGTAAGAAACAGCCCGGAATTAAATGTAAGAAGAGAAAAGATAAATCCCTTAGATGCCATAAATATGATAAAAAGACTAAAGGGTCTTGCTGTTCTTGCGCACCCTTATTTGATTAATGAAAGAGTAGATTCTAAGATTCTCGGAAATCTGACGAGAGACGAATACATAGAAAAATTGATAGAAGCGGGTCTTGACGGTATTGAGTCCACGTATACTTATAATAAAACTTCTTATAAAGGAAAATTAACCCCGCAGGAAATAAAAATGGAAATTGAATATAGATTTAAGGATAAGGTCAAGTTCTTTACAGGCGGGTCGGATTACCATAATGATGCCAAAAGAGGTGTAAAAAATTCAAGAAGGATTGGTGAAGCCGGTATTTCATACCAGGAATTCAGAAAGATATTCTGTAATACATAAGTTTAAAAAAATATTTTACGGCATACTTTTTTCTGGTTGCAAATAAGGGTAAAAAATATATACTTTCTAAAAAAAGAATAAATATCACATATCGTCTGTTTCGAAAATTATTAATAAGTCTAATCTTATTAAAGAAAATTGTTTATAAATATATCAGAAATTGCAAAGGTGGTTTTTAATGTCCGGTCTTTCAAAAAACGAAATCAGG
>JAMCVO010000568.1 GCA_023475715.1 Actinomycetota bacterium | reverse complement strand
TAATCTTTTCGGTTTCTTCTGTCAAAAAAAGAACTGTTCCTGTGCCATCGTTTAAATCATTTCCATAGCTGTCTGAAGTAGTTGAACTGTCTGCATCTGAATTTTTAATATTTCCCCCGACTTTAACAGGCTCTCCTAAACTTCCAACCGATTTGGAATTTCCATTCCAGTATTCCTTAAATTCTGCAATAGAAATATTATCACATAAATTATAAAAATTGGTTACGGCGCACAATATAATATAATTTTCCAATGCAGCACCCGGAGCGGTAATATCAACTATTATGCTGTAATCTTCTGGTTCTCCTGTTGTGTCTGTTTCTTTTATATCCAAATCACCAAAGATATTCTTGATTTCATGTTTAATTGCTGCCACCGCAAAAGAAGGAACCGTATTTTTTATTAAAACTATAGTTTGCTTCTGGTCATCCTTTTTTTTATCAACTTCGCCAGCACTATCGTTGCTCGTGGAATCACTCACTTTCTGGGATTCATTGTTTTTTTGTGCATCAATACTTGCCTGGCTTGATTTACCTGTATTTTGATCATTAATGAGGCTGCATGATATCAGACTCAAAATCATAAAAAAACTCACAACAATAGCAATTAAAGTCAATAGCCTTAAAGAAGGATTCTCATATCGCTTATATTTAAATTCAGTCATAATTATTAATTGGTTTTTATTCAATAACTGCTAAAAGTTTAAAAATATTGAATTTATTATAATTACTTACCTAAAAATTAACATTAAAATTAAAAAAATGGTATAATCTTATCTTGCTTTTAATATACCGGTCCTTTTACTATATTTTTCATCTGGTTAATTGTGAAATAAAATTTATAAAGGCGGCAAAGATGTTTTCAAAAAAAGATACTGACCCAATCAGCGTCAATAATAAGACTTTGACGATCATCGGAGAGGGAGTCGTAATTGAAGGAAATCTTTATTCTCCAGGCACCACAAGAATAGACGGCATTGTAAATGGTGAAATAATTGCAGAAAAGGAAATAATCATCGGAAAAGAAGGAAAAGTCGAAGCAAAAATAAAGACAAAAGATGCTACTATAGCAGGGACTTTTATGGGAAATATGGTTGCTTCCGGAGAAGTTGAAATAAGTTCAAGCGGAAGATTTACAGGCAATCTAATTCAAAAAGATGCCCTTTTAACTATTGAAAAGGGAGGGGTTTTCAAAGGTGAAAGCGTAATTTCCGAGGACCAGAAAATATTTGAAATAAAAGGCGAAGAAAGAAAATCAATTTTACTAAATGCTCAAAAAATTCAGCATGGCGAACAGCATCCACAACAGCAATCACAGCAACAATCACAACAGATACAGCAGCAGGGTTTTCAAAGACAGAACAATTGAAATATTTTACTGAGCAATTACTATCAAATTAATTAAGCCAGTTAATTATTCAAACTAACTCGATATTACCATATAATCCAATTTTATCATCTTTAATTATAACCATTGCCAGAATTTCTTTAAAATTCGTAAAGTAATTTAGTGTTTTTTCAATATCTTCTTTTGTTTTAATCAGGTTTCCGGCTGCTGTTGCTGCGCTGTCCGCCAGAATTGCCGATTTACAAACTACAACTATCAGATCGCTTTTACCCAAGCTTAATGAATGGCCAAGGGTTCCGGAAGATGATGCAATCCCGCACGGCAGCAATTCTTTTTTAATCTTCATTTTAAGATTATCTCTAAAGTATTTGCTTTTTAAAAATAGGCCAGTGATTACATCATTCTGGCTTTTAATATAAATATCACCACCATTTTCAATTGCAAGATAGCTGTTTTTTTTTGAAAGCTCCTCTGCCATATATTCGCAGACTGCCCCCGCTATTGAAGCCATGGGACCAACGTTAAACATTACAGATCCACGGCACATCTTTTTTACTATCTCCGGGAACCTGATATCAGTATTGAAGGCATTAAAAGTTTTGGCAAAAACAGGATTATTTTTTATGAATTCTTCAATAACTTTATAAAAATCAATAAGAACATTGGGAATTTTTGAAGAAATATCAACATTTGAAATAATATTAGTATTTTTATATTTATAGTTTATTTTCCACCTGAATCTGGACTTTGAATTAACAAGAACTCTATAAATATCTTTGTCTAAAAAAAGATTTGGGGCAAGTAATCTTTCTATTAATAAATTTTCATCCGTATGCATTGAAAATTATTTTTTGCCCAAGCTGCCATAATATAAAAATACTAAAAATATTATTATGAAATAAATGATCGTAGCTACAACAATCATTGCCCAGGTTATTCCGCCTGGTATAACAGCCATATAATGTCTGAAAATATATTTTACCAATACCAGTATCGGAAATAAAAAAACAGTTGACACAATGCTTAAAATAAGAGGGTTTTTTACTTTAGGATTTAATGCCATTTCCAGTTCCTGTCACTAATTTTATAAAGTAATAATTATAAACTAATTTAATATTATAAATTAAACAATTACAATTCAAGGGTATCTTCTTCTTTTTCTACAAAAGGTTCCGCAGGTTTTTCAACTTTTATTTCTTCTTCTATCGATTTTTCTTTCCTATACCCTGTCTTTTTATCAGTTTCCCGTTCTTTTTCTAATTCAAATTCATTTTCATTTTTTTTTCCGTAAGTAACATTGGATATTCTGGTAACATTACCGCTGAATGCCCCGCCTTTTTCAATTATAAGTGAATCGGTCTTTATGTTGCCGTTAACTTTACCATTTTGTGTAATCTGAACATTACCGGTTGCTTCCATATTTCCTTCGTAAACACCATTAACTGTCGCATCGATGGTCTTTACATCTGCATTTACATAGCCTGCTTGCTGGATTATGAGCTGACCATCAACTACAAGCTCACCATGAATTTCACAATCAATTTCAATTGATTTCGAGATAATTAACTTGCCTTCAATTTTTGCGGAATCTCCTTT
>JAMCVO010000451.1 GCA_023475715.1 Actinomycetota bacterium | reverse complement strand
TTCAACAGCTAAAATATCATTTTTTATACTGTTTAGTTCTTTCGCAATCCTTAAAAACTCCTCTTTATCTTCTCCAAAAATACTGAGGATTATAGTTATATGCAGATTTTTTAAAATAGGTAATTGTTCATTTATAAAATAATGTATTCCTTCGTTTTGCAATCCAATTGAGTTCAACATCCCTCCGGCAGTTTCACATATGCGGGGAGGCTTATTACCCAGCCTTTTATTTAAAGAAAAACTCTTAGTAGTAACAGCTCCCAAATTGGAAATGTCATAAAATTGATTGTATTCAATACCGCTTGCAAAAGTGCCTGAGCATGTTATGACTGGATTTTTCAATTTAATCCTGCCCAGATTAATTGATAAATTTGGCAATGGTTCTGGTATATTCTCAGTCAAATATAACCTCCATTAAATTAAAAGCCGGCCCATCACTGCACACCCTTTTATAAGAAAATGCATTGCTGGCTTCTTTTATCTTTATCATGCAACCCATACATGCACCTATGCCGCATGCCATCACTTCTTCCATTAGCGCAATTGCCGGAATATTTTTATCCTGTAAAATATTCTGAATAGCTTTAAGCATTTCTCTTGGGCCGCAACATATAAAATTGAATTCATTATACTGGTCTATATGTTCTCTAATAAAAATTGTGGGCAAACCTCTTTCACCGAAAGAACCATTTTCGGTAAATATTCTGTAATTCTTTACTATCCTTATAAGATCACTTTCCCAGTTGAAAAAAACTTCATCTTTAAAGCCTGCTATAAAATATACATTTTTTTGCTGATCTATCAGAAATCTGGCAATTAAACATAGCGGGGCTACTCCGATACCTCCTCCTACAAGTAAATAATTTTTTGCTATGGTTTCTATTTTTACGGTATTACCCAAAGGACCGATAAAATTAAGAATTTCTCCCCTTTTTAATTTTGAAAGGAAAAGAGTGCCTTTGCCTTTAACCAGATACAGGATTGAAAACACATTAAATCTCTTATCAATTTCATATATCCCAAACGGCCTTCTAAGTAAAGGGTCAAGCATACCTTCATAGCAGCATTTGATATTTACAAATTGTCCCGGAAGGGCATTTTTGCAAATATAAGGTGAAAATATCTCCATCTTATATAATTCTTCACCATATTTTTTATTTAAAAGTATTTCACCGCTTAATATCTTCATTAAATTATATAAATCTTAATTAATAATCTTGCATACACTTAACTTTAATTTCTTTATTATATTTAAGCTCATGAATTCCTTGTATAACTGCTGATGCCGCTGAAATAGTAGTTATTGAAGGAATATTCTGAACTACTGCTGCTGTTCTTAAATAATAACCGTCACTTCTTGCATTTCTTCCTTCCGGAGTATTTATAATAAGATCTATTTCCCCATTCTTCATCATATCAAGTACATTAGGCCTGCCTTCACTTATCTTTAATACTGAAAAACATTTTATATTGTGTTTTTCAAGTATCTCGCTTGTACCTTTTGTTGCAATTATTTTAAATCCCATTTTGAATAAGGCTTTAGCAATTGGAACAATACTATTTTTATCTTTATCATTTACGCTTATAAAAACTTTACCAGAAGTCGGAAGAATCTGATTTGTTGCTACTTGAGATTTTGCAAAAGCAATCCCAAAATTTTTATCAATTCCCATGACTTCGCCGGTTGATTTCATCTCCGGACCAAGGATAGTATCAAAACCGGGAAATCTGTTAAAAGGAAGAACTGCTTCTTTAATACTGAAATATTTCAAATTTGCACTATCGACTCTTTCAAAATCCAGGTCTTTTAATTTATTTCCCGCCATAACTCTTACAGCTATTTTTGCAAGCGGAATTTTTATCGATTTACTGACAAACGGAACAGTCCTTGATGCTCTTGGATTTGCCTCAAGAACGTATACTGTTGTATTCTTTATTGCATACTGAATATTCAAGAGCCCGATTACATTCAATTCTTTCGCAATTTTATATGTATAATCTTTAATAGTTTCAATTACTTTTTTGCTTAAAGTAAAAGGCGGCAAGACGCATGCACTGTCTCCTGAATGGATTCCGGCCTCTTCTATATGTTCCATAATCCCGCCAATAAATAACTCACTGCCATCAAAGATCGCATCACAGTCAACTTCTATTGCATCCTCCAAAAATTTATCCACAAGAATCGGTTTGTCCGGAGATATAAGCGATGCATTACTTATATAATTAATAAGGCTCTCTTCATTGTAAACAATATTCATTCCACGACCGCCCAGGACATAAGAAGGTCTTACAAGAATAGGATAACCTATTTTCCGTGCAATGATTATTGCCTCTTCTGTTGTCATAGCAGTTCCATTTTCAGGTTGGGGTATTTTCATCTTACTTAACATATTGCCAAATCTTTTCCTATCTTCTGCAAGATCGATATTGTCAGGAGAAGTTCCGAGTATATTCACTCCTGCCTGGTGAAGTCTTAGGGCAAGTTTTAAGGGAGTTTGACCTCCAAATTGAACTATCACACCATAAGGTTTTTCTGCTTCAAAAATATTCATCACATCTTCAAATGTCAGTGGCTCAAAATATAACCTGTCTGATGTGTCATAATCAGTGCTGACTGTTTCCGGATTACAATTTATCATAATCGTTTCATAACCGTCCTCGCGCAGAGCATAAGAAGCGTGTACACAGCAATAATCAAATTCTATCCCCTGACCTATCCTGTTTGGTCCGCTTCCAAGTATGGCAATTTTTCTCTTTTCTGAAGGTCTTATTTCATCTTCCGTTTCATAAGAGGAATAATAATAGGGTGTGTATGCTTCAAATTCTGCAGCACATGTATCAACAGGTTTAAAGGTTGGAATAATAGAATATTTCTTTCTTAAGCTCCTTATCTTTTCTTCACTGCATCCGCATAAATAGCCTATCTGGGTATCAGAATATCCCAGT
>JAMCVO010000696.1:887-2947 GCA_023475715.1 Actinomycetota bacterium | reverse complement strand
TTTCAGTTCATCATTTATTTTTTCCTTTTTCCGCTGTATTTCGTTCTTTTTTCCTTCATCGAGTTTAAAAAATTCATCCTCGCTTAAAATCTTGCCATCAATAGTCGGAACTATAAAAAGACCAATTTGAGTTGACCTGAGCACGAAACCTTCATCCTGAGCTCTCTTATTCAGTCCGCTTAACAGTTTTTCTTTTTCCTGTTCAATGCTTTTAATTACTGCAGCTTTCTTTTCTGAATAGTCCTTACTTTCAAAAGTTTTTGGTAATAGACTTCTGATAGAAATAATAAAATTTGCCATATCTTCCTGGAAAAATTTACCCTTTCCTGCCGGTAATTTTATAGCATTCGGTTCGTATGAATTTTTAAAATTATTTATATAACACCAATCTAAAGGGACTGGTCTTTTTCTTGCAAGTTCTTCAACAAATCCGCTTACACCGGTAGTTCTGCCGGTGCCGCTGTATCCCGCAACAAAAATATTGAAACCACTGTCTTTGATATTTAAACCGAACTTTAATGCTTTTGCAGCTCTTTCCTGTCCTATAATTCCTTCAAGTGGAGTCAATTCTTCTGTAGTTTTACATTTCAGCTTTTTGCTGTCATATTCTATTTTTAATTCTTTGAGAGATAGTTCTTTTTGCATTTGATCCTCCAAAAAAATTAAAATTAAATATATGTTTTAATATTATCAGCAACATTAATAAAACTCTCTATAGTACTATACTATCTGTGAAGACTCCCATCAATGATTATATATTAGCATATTAGAAAATAATATTTTAAAAATTATTACAAATGAATAAATTATTTATTAAACTATTTATAACTTGAGCAAAGTTTTAGGACCTGCATATATTACGTTTTTAACTGATCGTTTTTATCTTTTTTATTAGCTTGGGTAATACTTCAAACAAATCCCCAACTATACCATAATTGGCTATTTTAAAAATAGGGGCTTCCGGATCTTTATTTATTGCTATTACAAGATCTGATGTTTGCATACCTGCGAGGTGCTGTATGGCCCCAGAAATACCACAAGCGATATATACCTTGGGATTTACAGTCTTACCAGTTTGTCCCACCTGGTGCGGATAGGATATCCAGTCAGAGTCTACCGCAGCTCTGGATGCTCCAACAACTCCGCCAAGCAAGTCTGCAAGCTCTTTTAAAAGCGCAAAGCCTTCGCTGCCTCCAAGTCCTCTTCCACCTGAAACTATTATGTCGTAATCAGTAATATTTATAGTTTCACCGGCTTCTTTTTCCGTACTTATCAATTTATATCTTGTTTTGAATTTTGACTGGTCTATATCAATAAATTCTATCCATGCACTTGAAATTTCTGGTTCTGCAACACAAATCTTTTTTTTCTCCATAACATGCGGCCTGACTGTTGCCATTTGAGGTCTTGCATTCTTTGTTATTATTGTTGCCAGGACATTGCCTCCGAATGTGGGCCTTGTCTGAAGAAGTATCTTCTTTTCTTCATCAATGGCAAGTGACGTACAGTCGGCGGTAAGTCCTGTTTTTATTATTGCCGCAACTTTTGGAACCAAAGATCTTCCAAAGCTTGTTGCGCCTGCCAGAAATATTTCAGGCTTATATTTGTCAATAATTTGAACCAATGCCTTGGCATAAATATCATCAAGCTGATTAGAAAATACAGGATTATCAATACAGTAAATCTTGTCAAACCCATATTCAAACGCCTGTGAAAAATTATCTTTTACATTGTTTCCGATTAATACTCCTGATAACAGTACATCCAGGCTTGATGCCAGTTTTCTGCCTTCAGTAGCAAGTTCATATCCGACATCAAGTACCTTACCGTCAAGAGTTTCCAGAAACACCATTACACCATTATAATTTGAAAAATCCATGTGTTTGTCTGACAAACCTGTAATTGCTATGGATTTGAACTTGCACGCATCTATGCATGAACCACAGAAAACTGGCATCAAGCCTGGATGTACTGTTATCAGGAGTATTAATCGGAAACAATGTAAAAGATAATTTTTCACAGGCGTTTGAATATGGGTTTGACAAGATTTACTGTATTGA
>JAMCVO010000696.1:0-877 GCA_023475715.1 Actinomycetota bacterium | reverse complement strand
TTTGAAAAATCCATGTGTTTGTCTGACAAACCTGTAATTGCTATGGATTTGAACTTGCACGCATCTATGCATGAACCACAGAAAACACAGCTGTCGTTAACCGAGGCTTTGCCATTTATAATCTCGATTGCATCATACATGCAGACATTTTTACATAAGCTGCATCCCGTACATGTACTTTCATCAACTTTTATATTCAATATTTAATCCTTTCGATAGTCAGGTAGTATAATCAAGACTAATTCTGTTGTATGCTTATATTTAAAATCCTGTAATTTTATAGTCAGACTATATTTAATTCTTTCAACTTGCCATAAAGCTCATTGACCTGCTGGTCTGCGCTGCCTTCAAACATCCGAGTATCATAATGATGCTGCGGCATAAAAATCTTGATAACCTGGGTATAAGAACCTTCAAGTCCCACCTGGCTATTATTCAGGTTAAGATAATTCTTATCCCATACGGGTATGGTTTCATTCTTAGCTTTAAGCTTTCCCCTCAATGATGGCACCCTTGGAATATTTATATCTTTACCTACAGAAATTGCTGCAGGAAGCTTTATTTCGAAAGTTTCATACCTGTCCTCCATAAGCCTTTTTATGGTCATTCTACTTTTATTTATATCTAAAATACTACTGGCATAACCAATAAAAGGAATATTCAGCTTATGGGCAAGTTCAGGACCAACCTGGCCGGTATCACCATCAAGGGTCTGCTTGCCAAGTATTATAAGTTTCCATTCAGTGAACTTCTTAATTGCTTCGGCAAGAGTAAGTGCTGTGGCCCACGTATCGGCTCCCGCAAAAGCCCTGTCTGAAAGAAGCACAGCTTTATCTATTCCCAATGCTATTGCTTCTTTTAAAATTTAGTTTGATTG
>JAMCVO010000328.1:1392-2950 GCA_023475715.1 Actinomycetota bacterium | reverse complement strand
AATTCCTTGGACGGGTGCGTTTTCTGATTTGCCGTTTCCGTTGTTTTTAGCTCCTTCTATCTTGTCCCAGTATGCTTCTTCCCTGTATACCTTTCTTCCAAAGGCATCATAACCGTACCTGACATAGGTCCCATCGGGGTATTCCACCTTTTCAAGCTTGTTGGACGGCGTATATGTATATTTTACTCCTTCTTCCCCGTCCTTTACCTCTGTCATGTTTCCGTTTTTGTCATAGCCGTATTGGGAGCTCCCGTCTGAAATCATTCTGTCATTGGCATCATAGCTGTACGCAGCTTTTTCATTGTCAGTTTCCATTGACAGTCTGTTAAATGCCGCATCATAGGTGTACTCAGCCCTGGAGGTTATATCCAGCAGGTAATCGGGTTTTTCCATGTAAGTCTGATAACCAAGTTCCACGTCTTGTCCTGTTATTTCTGCCTGCCACGGTTTTATTTTATTTTTGCCTTTGTCGTGTTGTTGTTTGTCTTTACCGTTGTCTTTTTCATTATTACCATTGTCATGGCCGTTTCCGTTTCCATTACTTGAGTTACCATTATTCGCATTGTTTCCGTTGTTTGATCCACCGTTTCCGTTGCTACCACTATTTCCACTACTTGACCCGCCATTGCCACTGGTGCCGCTATTGCCGCTGTTTGCTCCTCCGTTACCATTGTTACCACTATTACCTTTGGTTGTATCAGCCTTTGCGAATAGATTGGTTATGTATTTTACACTCATTGCATAAAACTGTTTTGCAGTACTTAATAATTTGTTTACGTAAGAAGTGTTTTGCTTTTCGGGGTTTTTACCTTTTTCACCGTTGCCGTTCTGTTGTGTATTTTCTTGCTGCTGCACATCGTCCTCAAATTTGCAAATGGTATTTTACCGTAGTAATTTTCAAACTCACGAATCAATTTTTTTCCGAACTCCACTGGGTTTTCATTATCATCGCAAGTTCTCCAGCATATTGATAACTCTTGGCTATATTGCAGCTGCCAAATCAACTGTCCACCCCAGTGTCCGATATTTTCTCCATGAGCAAATTTATATTATTTTTAATATCACATTATAGAAGCTATAAAGGAGTTCCTTCTCTTTTTCTGCAAGTTCAGTTAATTGTTTGTTAATGTCTACCAAAGTATCAGTATTATTACTAATATTGTATTTTATAAGTTTATTTCGTAATATGAGCGATTTCCTTTCGATCTCTGAGTAATCTACCAATATTTTACTTAATCCCTGAATATTTTTCACGTTTTGCATATAGCTCATTCTGAGGAGCATAACTTTTTTGTGTTCCCATAAAAGGTGAAGAGGTCTTAAGTCAAAAGAAATCTTATTGTCTAAAAAATCTGAATAGAAACCGATAATTTCATTATAAACATCTATTCCGCATGCAAGAAGGTTCTTATTTTGAATTTTCCACCCAGTAGTAATTACTTTCAACCTTTGATAAGTTTTAGAGTCAGCATAGTGCATATTTATGTTATCTGAAAAATAGATGCCATCTTTATAGGGGAGTCCTATTGCGTTTAAATAATTGTATAATCCATCCCTT
>JAMCVO010000328.1:0-1325 GCA_023475715.1 Actinomycetota bacterium | reverse complement strand
GAATTTACAAAAGCATTATACAGGTCTAAACTGCTTAATTCAAATTCCGTTAAACTTCCTTTATCATTAAAGTGTACAACAATAAAACTTTCTTCACGTAGGTTATAGCCTAAAATTAGTATATCGTGGATAAAATGCGATTTTTTATACGCATATGTATTCGGGATATGATAGAGATCAACATAGGTATATATATAGTTCTCCTTTTTAATAGCATCGATAAAATATTGACAAAATATAGATTTTTCTTCTGCCAAAAATGTTTTATCGGCTATATAATAATCAAGGCAGGGAATTCCTCCCATAATATTTCCTTCATAAAAGTCAATCCAAAAGTGTTTATTTTCTTTCAAGTTTTTATTGCATCTAAGGCTTATATAATTGTTGTAAAACCATGACATACAATCGTCGTATAGTGCGAGGATACTTAAAGGGAAAGCATGAAATTGGTAACAAATAATAGGAGGAATTTTATAAGGTAATTTTACAAGCTCCATTTGAACTACCTCTTCTCTAAAGTAATAGCAAATATATGTATGTTCGGGTTATATGGCAGACTGATTGAATTTAAAACTTTATTTAAGTTTTTTATTATACATTTGTTATAATAAATAGCACATGCAGACCGGAACGCTGTTTTTTTCCATGACTTTGGAGTTTCTTGAAACATATCTTCCACGTCAATTAGGAAGAAGTCCTAAAACTATCAAGTCATGCAGGGATTCACTGACAATTTTTAGGCGATATTTGTATGAGGAGTGTCACATATCGGTTGCCGCTTTTAAATTTGATGACTGTAGTCAGAAATGTATTCAAGAATTTATCATATATCTAAAGAATAATGGAAACGGCCCCGGAACCTGCAACCAGAGGCTTACCGCATTGAAGTCCTATCTATGGTTTGCTGCCGACAGAAATATTGCAGTCCAGTCAGTTGCATTAAGCATTTCCAGAATACCACAGTGCAAGGTTCCTAAAAAAGAAAAGGAAAAATTAACTGAAGAAGCTCTGGCTGCCGTCCTACAGCAACCCCCAAATACGAAAATGGGATTACGTGACCGTGTTATCATGATACTTCTTTATGATTCTGCTGTGAGATTGGAAGAATTGTTATGCCTTACACTTAAGGATCTTTCCCTACAGACTGATAATCCATACATGAGAATTTCAGGAAAAGGGAATAAAGAACGTATCGTTGCTATTACTCCTAAAACGGCAGAACATCTTAAACAATATTTGTCTGCATATCACAAAATAGATTTTAATATGAACCAGTATGTATTTATTACTAAAATTAAAGGAATCACAGACAGGATGTCTCCCGT
>JAMCVO010000593.1 GCA_023475715.1 Actinomycetota bacterium | reverse complement strand
AATCAAATTCGTCAAAACTGAACTCATGCACTTTCTTCTTCCATACATTGCAGGTTTTGCATTTAGAGTTGCAGTGATAGGTCACGCTGACCGTAATATTGAGCGGGAGCAGTTTTGGATACCCAAACGCTCTGAACATCTTATATCCAGGAATCTGGGTCAGGATTTTGTACCTGCTGTTCATCGACAATCAACTCCTGATGTTTTTTATGTATCATGCATCCGCTGCAATCCCCTTCCTGACAGATTGAAGGACCATCAGAGTAAATGCACCTGTCGCCCTTATGATTTACCTTCTTTGTGGTTTCAGCTATCTCCCAGATATACGGGTTCTTCTTCTTAATGTAAAAATCAAACATTCCCAGCAGTCTTCCATACGTCTCAAGAAATAAAAATGCTATAAAATAAGGAAATTTAGATAAATGCGAAAAAAGTTCTTTCATTACAGCTTTAATAGATTCTATTGAAAGTCTTGAGGACGAAACAGTGTAACCTGTTCGCTTTTTAGATCAAGATGACCTGCATACTGCCTTCGTCTCTGCTTTAAAAAGTCACTCACTGTATCAGGACTTTTGTTATACACTATAGCATTGTCTACATAAACTGTCTCATATCCTTTATTGTGTATCGCTGCTTCAATCCATGCCTCATCAACAGCGGTGTTAACTGGCAATTCCAGAACCAAATATCTCCTGAACGCTATTGCTTCTCCTGGTCTTTCAAATACATTAGCCAGTCTCCAATACATATATCCGACAAACCCAGCCATACTGCCATTTGTACCAGTAGGTATGGGATTTACGCTTGTCATGCCTGCATTATCATTCAAAAATGGCTTGCATAAGTTCTCCACAGCATGTTTTTCAAATACGATGTCACCACTCGAAATCATAACAATATCACCACCATTACTCGCATTTTTCAGGAATGCGTTTATTGCAGACGCCTTTCCCTCTCTTTTATTCTGCCTGAGGAGAGTGATTCGATTATCTTTAGCTTGATAGTCTTGCACTATGGTTTCTGTTGTATCGGTAGATCCAGAGGATACGACTACCATATCCTCGATTGATACACTTTTCAATTGCTGCTTTATTAGACTTTCTAAAAGATATCCAATATTTTTTTCTTCATTATAAACAGGTATGCAAATCTGTATTTTCATAAAATTCTCCCCTAAAATAGCTTAAATTTTAACAATGCATATAATCCAAGCAGATATCTTTTCATTTGCTCGTAATCACGTATGGATAAAGCAGTTCTATATACCACTTTTGGCCTGAAATAGAATTTCTGGTATGCTTTTTTTACCCATTTATTCATATCAGGAAAAACGTATGGTATTCTCTCCTCAGTCTGCCCTAAAGCAAATTTTTTCCAGTAGTCTTTCTCTTTCAAAAGTCCAGTTTCTATAGCTAACTCATGTAATTCTGTAAAAGGATATGGCGTAACGTTAGAAAACATTGCCCAATCAGCATCTATTTCCGTCGAAAAATTGATGGTCTTTTTTATTTCTTCTTCGGTTTCACCAGGATAACCTATCATGAAAAAGCAGAAGCACTGGATTCCAGCTTTTTTCGATAATATAATGGCTTTTCTTGCATCCTCTAAAGTTATATCCTTTTTCATCAAATCCAAGATCTTCTGATCCCCACTTTCAATGCCATATCGAAGTCTTTTGCATCCTGCTTTTCTCATGAGTTTCAATAAGTCAAAATCAACACAATCAACTCTTGTCGGGGTTTCCCAGTTAAAGTGTAATCCCCGGCTGATTATTTCATTGCAGAACTCAACTGTCCTTTTTCTATTTATTGTAAAAGTATCATCATAAAACCAGATGGTATCAAACTTCCATTTTTCCAAACAGTACTCTAATTCATCAATAATATTCTTTACAGATCTGTACCTTAGATATTTATCAATCGGTTTCTTAGCGCAGTAGCTGCACCGAAAAGGACACCCTCTTGAAGCTATCATCGTTGTAAAAGGATGCCCTGCCAGAATCGAAAAATATTTGTGATTTGGTAATAATTCTCGAGCTGGAAAAGGCAGAGAATCCAGATCGTTGACTGTGCGAGTAGCTGGACGATAATTTACATCACCGTTTTTTTTCCTGTAAACTAATCCATCAATTTTTTCAATGTCTGAGTTACCTTCAATAGCTGATAGCAATTCAGGCATAACAATTTCTCCCTCTCCGGCAACCCCAAAATCAATAAAATCGTATGCTAGGGTTTCTTTTGGAAAACTGAATAAATGCGGCCCACCTAATACAGTTTTGATCTCAGAATCTATTTTTTTTGTAATTTTAGCAGCTTCAAGCGCACCTCTAAATGTAGATGTCATACATGTGATGCCCACAACATCTGGACTATTTTTTTTTATTTCTGATGCGAGTTCTCCCGTTGACAAATTTAAAGCTTGGCTATCGATTATATTTACCTCATGATTCTGCTCTTTAAGAGCCGATGCAATATAAGCGATGCCGAGTGGCGGATATATGCCTTGGATTTTGTTCACACTTTCTGGCAGACGTGTGTTAATGTTTCCAACATCGTGATGCCTTATTAATAATATTTTCATTATAATTCAATCCTTCATTTTACGTTATTCAAAAATCTCAATCTTACAAGCGCAAAAAACATCGCGGAAGAGGTTCTAAATAACCTTACAGACGATCCTTCTTTATCCTGCCACACAACAGGCACTTCACGAATTTTGAAGCCCTGCCTGTGAAGACGGTAAAGGAGATCAAGATCAAAAGCGTAATTGACTGAACTTACAGAATCGACAATGCTCTCTACGGCACGCCTCTTAAGAACTTTTCCACCGCACTGCGTGTCCTTATAGGGCAATCCAAGTAAAGAGCGCACCATGATATTGAAAGCCCTGCTTGCAATTCTTCGGGACAGGGGCTGCTTGATCTTCATTTCCGCCCCTTTTACATACCGGATC
>JAMCVO010000398.1 GCA_023475715.1 Actinomycetota bacterium | reverse complement strand
TCTACCGTACCGGCATAAGTAACATTAACTGTACACTTATACTTTTCTTCAAAAGGTTTTACCCAGGCCGGATCCGCATATCCGTTAAAACAGATAATGTTTAAGACTCCTCCTTCTGTGCCCCCTGCCTGCTCCGTTTTCACAGCACAGCTTAAACCAACAGAAGCAACCGTAACAGCTAAAACTATAATAAGAATACCAACTACAGTTTTTTTCATATAGCCTCCTTTAAGAAATTTAATAATTTATTAATGCAGCCCCTCTTGTTTCCAAGCCTTTTATTTAAATTATCCAAACTTCTTAAAATATAAAATGACTTTATTTACCTGTATTTTTTTATTTGTTAACTTTTATTTTAAATTTTAAATTTAAAAAGTAAATCAAATACTATTTCTTTAAAGATGCTTCTTCCGTTTTTCCTGTAAACCTTGCCATAAAATAAACCATTATAATTGACAGAACTAAAACTAATGAAGAAACAGCATAAATTTTAGGTGACAGACCAAAACGCATCATGCCATAAATATATACCGGTAAAGTATTCCAGGTACCGGTCAGGAAATATGTTATAACAATTTCATCAAAAGAAATTGTAAAAGCAAGAAATGCCGCACCTATTATCGCAGTCTTGATTAGCGGCAAAGTTACAAGAAAGAATGTTTTTAAAGGATTAGCTCCCAAATCCTGGGCGGCTTCTTCATAAGTTCTGCCAAGTCTCTGGATTCTGCTCATCATTTGCATCAAGACAACCGGCGTGGTAAATGAAATATGTCCTAAAATGATTGTAAAAGCTGATAGCTTTAAATTAAGACTGATGAAAAAAATCAGCAAAGCAATGCCTACTATTATTCCAGGTAAAACATACGGCAGCTGAGCCAGAGTCATGAAAAACTTTTTCCCGGGGAAATTAGCCCTTACCAGGAAAAAAGCGCCGGATGTTCCTATAATCACAGCAATCAGTACCGATATAAGACTGACTTCTATGGAGTGCAGGAATGCAGACATAAGTGCACTGTCTTTAAATAACTCCACATACCAGCTTAAAGTAAATTTTTCAAATGATACAGTTGACTTGACAGAGTTAAAAGAAAAAACAACTACAACAAACAAAGGTATATAAAGAAACAGATATATCAAAGCAGAATAAATGCTTAAGAAGGAAAATCTCTTGCGTTCTCCCTTGTATTTTTTTAAATTGTTTTTATTGTTTTTATCCATTTTTTTGAATTTCCAATTTTATATAAATTACGGTTTATATATTTATTTTTATGCTGAATTTTGATACAAGTCACATATATATTCCTTCTTCATCTGAAAACTTTTGAGTTACTACCAGAATTATTGCCGCTATTATAAATAAAATAAAGCCAAGCGCCGAACCAAGAGGCCAGTTCGAGGCAAATCCAAATTGTGACCATACAATGTTACCAAACATGAGTCCGGCTTTCCCACCAAGCTGCTGAGGTATGATATAATCTCCGAGAGCAATAATAAATGAGAGCATGAAACCAGTTATAAGACCTGGAGCAGACAGTGGCAGAATTATACTCTTAAATACATTAAAGTCATTTGCTCCAAGATCCCTCGCAGCTTCCACGAGGTTATTTGGAATTTTTTCAAGAGATGTATACAAGGGTATAAAAACAAAGGGAATTGCTATATAAGTCAAAGTCAGTATAACGGAAAAGTTGTTATACAAAAATATGGATAAGGGTTCTTTCGTAATATGAAGATTCATCAGTAAAGTATTTAAAAGACCATTATTTCCAAGTATCGTTCTCCAGGCGATGATTCTAACCAAATAACTTACCCATAAAGGTATAATGATAAGCATAAATAAAAAATTTCTGCCTTTTTTAAGAACTCTTGAAATAAAAAACGCAAGCGGATAGCTGACTATAATGGCCGTAAATGAAACAATAAAAGCCATCCTGAAACTTTTAATAAGCATTCTCCAGTAAGTCGAATCCTTAAAAAAAGAAAGATAGTTTTGAAAAGTAAAAACATTTGTTATTTCATATCCCGATTTAACTTTAAAACTCATGATAAGCATCAGTATTACGGGTATTATTACTATCGAAACCATCCACAGAATGACAGGGATGCCAAGCAGCAAAGTTCTCGTTCTTATTTTTTTCTTAGGTAAATTTTTATTCATGGCTTTTTTATCTTCCATTTTATTTAATATCGCCGTGCTTCCCATTTATTCACCATAACTTATAATATTTTTCTTCATTTCGATTGGATATATAATGGAATTAGTTATATCCCAACCCATTGTAATCTCTTCACCCAAAGAATGAGTTTTACCCCATTCCACTGCACTGACTGTAGCTTTTAATTCATTGCCATTAAGTTTTGCGGTAATTTCATAGTCGTCTCCTCTGAATACAACCCTAATCAGTTTGCATTTTGCTTCGTTTACCTGCTTGCTGCCTGGGTTTATTAATACCTTTTCAGGTCTGACACAAACTAAAACATCGTCTCCCGGATTATAACTATTATCATTTTTCTCACAATATACTTCATATTTATCTATTTTAACTTTTACTTCTTTATCTGATATGGAAATAACATTCCCCTCAAGAAAGTTCATTTCACCAATAAAAGATGCAACAAAAGCAGTTTTAGGCTTATTATAGATCTCATCAGGACTGCCAATCTGATGGGTAATTCCGTCTCTCATTACTGCAATTCTGTCACTCATTGTAATAGCTTCGGTCTGATCATGGGTAACATAGACAAATGTTATCCCGAGTTTTGTTTGTATGTCTTTTAAAACTGTCTGCATTGCAACTCTCAATTTGAAATCAAGTGCTCCAAGAGGTTCATCAAGAAGCAGCGCTTTAGGTTCATTAACCAGTGCTCTTGCCAGAGCTACCCTTTGTCTCTGGCCTCCTGAAATCTGCGATGAAAATCTCTTTTCAAGACCTTCCATGCTTACTATCTTTA
>JAMCVO010000088.1:1198-15560 GCA_023475715.1 Actinomycetota bacterium | reverse complement strand
TTAAGATATGCTCAAGATTTTCCTTATTATCCAGTGGAAAATTTATGTCTTTATAAAGAGGTGTTTCGATAATTCCCGGACAGATACAATTTACATATATGTTAAATGGAGCAAGCTCTACCGCAAGTTCTCTTGTCATGTTTATAACTCCACCCTTTGTAGAGCAGTAGATGGATTCCCATTTATATCCAACAAGACCTGAGATTGATGAAATGTTTATGATTTTACCGTAACTGTTTTTTATCATCTCAGGTACTACAGCCCTGGTGCACAGCCATAAACCTTTTAGGTTAACGCTATTTAATTTATCCCAGTCTTCCTCAGATGCTTCTGTGATTTTACGCATAAGCGAAATCCCTGCATTATTAACCAAAATATCAATTTTGCCAAGCTTATCTACAGTCTCTTTTACCATACTGGTAATGGATCCATTATCAGTTACATCTGTTTTCACAAATACAGCCTGGGTTCCAATTTTTTTAAGCTCATCTAAGGTCTGGGCTGCCTCTTTTTCTTTAAGATCGGCTATTACAATTTTTGCTCCTTCAGCTGCATATCTTAAGGCAATACCTTTTCCTATGCCCCTTGCACCGCCGGTTATTATGGCCACCTTACCGGAAAGTCTTTTATCTTCATATTTTTGCATTTTAATACCTCACTAATTAATTAATAAGAAAAATTTCATTGGCCTCATTCTTCGTCTAACTTTGCAACAAGTCTTACTATTGAACCATCGCCTTTTGTCCATCTCCATGGAAATCCCATTATAGTTACTCTTTTTCCTGTTACCATATCAATATCTCCGCCGACATTTTCCCATCCCATAATTCCATTACCGAGAAGCAGTCTGTGGCAGGGTTCCCATTTAGGAAAATCTACCTTTGCTTCCCTGCCAAATTCTTCCCTATAATCCTTTATAACATCCGGAACCAGGGGACCCGTGCCATGATTTGCTATCGGTGTTCCCAGCGGATGATCAAGTGCCTGATTGTCTACTCCAACTGCCTTTACTCCTTTTTCCACAAACCAGTGTCCTGCTTCTTCATAAAGCCCAGGTGAATAACAGAAATATGTCCTGTTATCACCCCAGTATTTGTGCCATCCTGTATTTATTATTACAATATCGTCCTTTTCTATTTTAGGCCTTGCTTTTTCAAGGTCTTTAGCTGTTATTACTTCCCACCTGTCTTTTGGAATGCTTACAACAACACCTGTTCCGTAATAACTGTCAAGAGGTATCTCGTCAGTGAATCTTTCGCCCTCTATAACATGTGCAGGTGAATCAGCATGGGTTGTGCAGTGCATGAATGTTGTAATCTGCTGGGAAAGTACTCCTGATTTTGCATGCGTGTGAAAACGCTTAATTTCGATATCCGGAAAATATGGCCATAGAGGACAGCCAAATCCCCATGGATGAGAGAGGTCGTACAATTTATATTTTTGCATTATTGCTCCTTGATATGATTAATAATTCAAAAATTATTTACTCATAATAATTTTAAAAAATATAAGAATGTCCTCTTAATATGTTGATTTTCCATGATTTTCCTATTTTTTTTAAAATAATGCTTTCTGGCAAATATTACTTTTTTATTATTATTTTAATTATTAAAAAATATTTTAAAACGTTTAAATTCTTATGTCAATAAAACGTTTAAATTATTCATCCTTAATTTACCGTAAATTGAATATTTTTTAAGAAAGCAGCCTAATAATTTTTAATTATGTTATAAATACCTATTGACCCATAACTTCACCGGCGGACACAATAATTCCTTCACCAGTTATATGGTCTGATAGATTTGAAGCAAGAAAAAGTGCAACTTTTGCCTGATCTTCAGGTTTACCAATTTTTTTAAGTGCTGTTCTTTCTATCCATATTGGTTCTGTTTCTTTATTAAGTATCTGTCTCCTTGTAAGCTCAGTATCAGTTATTCCGGGAAGAATGGCATTAACATTTATACCATGAATGCCTAGCTCAAACGCATTATCACGTGTTAATGCTAACATTCCGGCCTTAGAAGCACCATATGCTGTTTCTCCGGGATTAGGATGTTTCGCTGAGCATGAAGAAATATTGATTATCTTTCCGTATTTCCTTTTGACCATTTCCTTAGCCGCTGCCTGCGAGCATAGGAAAGTTCCTTTTAAGTTAATATCAATTATTCTATCCCATAGTTCTTCAGTAAAATCTAAAAAAGGAGTTGGTTTCTGAGTTCCGGCATTATTAACCAATATATCTATCTGACCAAATTCATCAATGGTTTTTTTAATCATAGAGTCAACACTTTTCTTATTTGAAACATCAACTCTTAATGCAAGCGTTTTTACTTTTACTGAGTTTTTTATCTCTTCCGCTGTCTTTAAAGCTTCATCTTTATCAATATCAGCAATTACCACTGTTGAACCCTCTTTTGCAAAAACTTCTGCAATAGCTTTTCCAATACCTTTGGCTCCGCCTGTAATAATAGATACTTTGTTTTGAAGTAACATTTTTTTCTCCCAGGTTAATTTGTAATTATCACTTTTAACGCAAAATTATTCGCTTTATAATTGAAGGCTTCCTCAACTTCTTTAAGAGGAAACATTTTTGTTATAATTTTTTCAGCTTCAATAGCTCTCTTTTCAATCAACTTTGCTGCTTCTGTAAATTCATTCTTGCTATAACAAATGCTACCTTTTAGTTTTATAGCCTTGAAAAAAAGTTTTTTAAAATCTAATAGATAATTCCCTTCCGGTGTTGCCATTTCAATGATTGTACCGCCTTTTCTTACAATTTCTAAAGCAAAATCAAGATTGAACTGGTTTAAATGAGTAAGAACTACCACATCAACTTTTTCATTTCCAAGATAATCGGTTATTTTTTTATAAATATTTTCATCTTTTATATTTATTACTATATCTGCGCCTAAACTTTTAGCGTTGCTTAAAGCTCTATCGTCTATATCTGTTGCAATAGATTTACAATTATTATATTTTAAGATCTGGCACATTATTGATCCAATCCCACCGACACCGACAATTACTGCATTTATATTTTTATATTTACCTATTGTATGATTAGCAACTGCTGCTGGTTCAATCAATCCTGCATATTCTATTTTGAAAGAATCGCCAAGCTTTACAAGATTTTCAATTGGTACTGCTATAAATTCTGATAACCCACCACTTTTCTTCGGTGAACCGAATAATATCTGATTAGGACAAAGTATCTCCATTTCATTTTTGCAATAATAACATTCACCGCAATTTTGCTCCGGATAAACAGCTACCTTATCTCCAATTTTAAATTTATTACTTTTACTATTTATCTCTTTGATTATTCCACCAAATTCATGCCCCATTACATAGGGAAGAGGACAGATATACAACAATTCTCCCTTAAAGGGTGCAATATCAGAATTACAGATTCCGACTGATTTTACAGTTATTATAGCTTCTTCTTTGCCAATGACGGGATCTGGAACTTCTTCAAGAATAATTTCACCAACTTTTGTAGTAAGTGCCTGTTTCATTTTTTATCCTTTAAAAATATATTCTTAACGTTATTAATTAATGCGCAACCCATCCGCCATCTACCATCAAGATTGCACCTACCACATAATCTGAATCGCCAGATGCCAAAAACAAAGCAGCACCAGCTATGTCTTCAGGATTACCTATTCTATTTATTGGTATATCTTTTAAAAATCCTTCTGCATTTTCTTTTTTCTTCAGAGAAAAATTAAATGATTCATAAATCGGGGTATCAGTTATTCCTGGACAAATAGCATTTACATTTATTCCATGAGGAGCTAACTCAATACCTAATTCCCTGGTCAAATTAACTACGCCACCTTTGGCAGCAGCATATATTGATTGATCCACATACCCTACTACTCCGGTTATTGAGGCAATGTTTATAATTTTTCCACTTCTTTTTTTTATCATTGTTTTTGTTACGGCCCTGGTTAAATACCACAGACCTCTCATATCTAAATTATGAACAAAATCCCAATCTTCTAAAGTACACTCTGTAATAGGTTTTTTAACTGCAACCCCTGCATTATTTACTAAAATATCAATCGTCCCGTATTCGTCTAATACTTTTTGCTCTAATTTATCTATATCTGCCGGTTTTGCTAAATCTGCCTTAATAAATATTGATACACCGCCATTTTTTATAATTTCTTTGGAAACATCCATTCCCGAGTCTTCAATATCAACTATAACAACTTTTGAACCTTCAATGCCATACCTTAAGGCAATTGCTTCCCCAATTCCCCTGCCTGCTCCAGTTACGATCGATACCTTACCCTCAAGTCTTTTATTTTTTAGCATTTGCACAATCTGCCCCCTTTTTAAATTATTGTTAATTTTAACTTAAAAACTTGTACCAAATATTCATATTCCCAATTTATTTATCAATAATTCATTTCAATTAATTTATCTGAAATAATTAGATCAGCATCAGTAGCGGCGATGATATTATCCAATGTGCATCCGGATGAAATTTCAATCAACAATAAACCTTTGGTGGTTATACTAAAAACACCCATATCGGTTACTATTAGATCCACCTCTTCTTTTGCAGTTAATGGAAGGGTGCATTTCTTTAATATTTTTGGTTTTCCTTCTTTTGTAAGGTGTTCCATAGCGATTATCACTCTTTTTGCTCCGACCGCAAGATCCATTGCTCCGCCCATCCCGGGAATAAGTTTTCCTGGTATCATCCAGCTGGAAAAATCACCTTTTTGATCTACTTCAAGGGCACCTAGCACTGTGGTGTCCAGATGGCCTCCCCGGATAATTGCAAATGAAGTTGCACTATCAAAAAAAGCACCGCCTGATTTTATTGTAACCGGTTGGCCTCCTGCATTTACTAAACTATAGTCTTCATTTCCCTTATAAGGGACCGGACCTAATCCAACAAACCCATTTTCTGATTGAAACATTATGTCAATGCCTTCAGGAATAAAATCTGCCACAAGTGTGGGCAGTCCTATTCCAAGATTGACAATGTCTCCATCTTTTAGTTCTTTAGCAATTCGTTTAGCAATAATTATTCTTTTTTCCTGTTTATCCATTGTAACCCCCTAAAACTATTGCATCTATAAAAAGTCCCGGGGTTATGACCACTTCAGGGTCAATATATTCGTTATCTAAAAACTCTTCAACTTCTGCTATTACATATTCTGATGCCATAGCCATAATTGGATTAAAATTCCTCTCAGATTTTTTGTATATTAAATTACCATACATGTCAGCTTTAAAAGCTTTAATTAGTGAGATATCTGCTTTCAGAGGCATCTCTAAAATAAATTTTTTACCATTTGTTTTTATAATTTTTTTATTTTTTTCTACAATAGTACCGATACCGATTGGAGTTAATATTCCACCTAAGCCTGTACCAGCTGATCGAATTCTTTCAGCAAGTGTTCCTTGGGGTATAAACTCTGCTTCTATATTTCCCTCATTTATTTGTTCTCCTGTTTCTCTGTTTAAACCTATATGTGAAGCAAATATCTTTTTTATTTGTCTATTTGATATAAGTTTACCAATACCCTTGCCCGGTATTGCCGTGTCGTTTGCGATGACCACCAAGTCCTTGACTCTTTTTTTAACCATAGCATCAATAATTGTCTCCGGAGTTCCACATGACATAAAACCGCCGATCATAACAACCTGACCATCCTTAACTTTTTTAAGTGCTTCTTCAATGGTAATAAGTTTTTTCATATTTTTAACCTTTCAAAAATTAATATTTCAAGCTAAAGCGGTTGCTCTCTTCTCTGGAGACATTTAAAATATTATTCTTAACTTTTAAATATTCCATTAATCCAATCATTCCTTTTTCCCTTCCAAAACCACTATTTTTATTACCACCATAAGGAGCTTCCATATTTGACTTCATATTTGTATTCATCCAGACCACACCTGCATCTAATTTCTTTGCAGCCCAATATAATGTTTTTATATTCTCGCTCCATATAGTCGCACCTAAAGAATACTCACTATCATTCGCCATATCTATAGCATCATTTAGATCTTTATATTTAATCACTGATAGCACTGGCCCGAATATTTCTTCTTTAACACATTTCATTGAATTTTTTACATTTCCAAGTACAGTAGGTTTGTAGTAGCTGCCCTTATCACAAGGTGGAACAGAATACTGCTCACCACCACATACTAATTCTGCCCCATCTTTTATTGCTTCTTTTACATAACTGTCTACTAATTTCAAATGTTCTCTACTGATCAAGGAACCCATCTGGGTTGATGGGTCCATCGTGTCCCCTAATTTAATATTGTTTACTTTTGCTACCATTTTATCCATAAAATCATCATAGATATCTTCATGCAAATAAAGCCTTGTGGATGCACAACAAACTTCACCCTGCATTACGCAAAATCCTAAAATTACAGAATTAACAGCTTCATCAACTTTAGAGTCAGGCTCTGCTATAAAAGGACCTTTCCCCCCCAATTCCAAAATAGTCTTTTTAATAATATTTTCAGTAGTTGCTTTAATCAACATTTTTCCAACTTCCACTGAACCTGTAAATGATATTACGCTTACATCAGGGTGAGTAATTATTGCATTACCGGTTGATCCTCCAGGACCTGAAACCACATTTAATATTCCTTCCGGAAAACCAGCCTCTAAAAATATTTCCCCTAAAAGAGTACAGGTTACTGGTGCAAGTGAAGAAGCTTTTAAAACTACAGTATTCCCTGTTGCTATTGCAGGACACAATGACCTTGTTGCTATATGAATAGGGTAATTCCAGGGTACTATTACACCTACTACTCCGTATGGTTCATAGGTAACATAATCAAAAACTTTACTCCCGGGTATAGATATAACTTCTCCCCTGATTTCTCTTGCCAGATTTGCAAAATATTCAAATGCCCTTATCGTGTAAGGGATGTCAGTATTTTCTGCATCACTTATGGTTTTACCTACATCCATTGCCTCCCATCTAGCAAGTTCTTTAGCCCTTCTTTTTATTATATCTGCCGCCTTTAACATGTAATCCGCTCTTTTATCTGCATCAAGTTCCGGCCAGCCACCTTTGGTGAAAGCATTTTTTGCAGCTTTTACAGCATTGTCTACATCTTCAGGTGTAGCCACAGGCAGTTGGGCAATTTCTTCATTTTTTGAAGGATCGATAGTCTTAAATACCTTACCATCTGATGAGTCCACCCATTTATTATTAATAAAAAGTTTTAATTCCTTCATCTTATAAACTCCTTACCTGCCCCTTAAGTAATATATTTTATATTTTTTATAAATTACCCTAAAACCTCTGGATTAACAAAATATTTAGGTATTTTACCATTAAGATAATCAAGTATTCCCTGTGCAGAATGTGTTGCCATTTTAATCATGGCCTCTTCAGTCAATGCTGCATTGTGAGGAGAAAGAATAATGTTTTCAAGCTTAAATAATGGATTATTAATAGATGGTGGCTCTTTAATAAAAACATCAAGAGCTGCGCCTCTTATTTCTCCTTTCATTAAAGCATCGCATAATGCAATCTCGTCTATGATCTGACCTCGTGAAGTATTTATAAAAAAAGCACTTTTTTTCATTTTTTTAAATTCTTCTTTTCCAATCATACCTATTGTATTTTCAGTCAATGGAACATGAACTGTAACTATATCCGAATCCGAGTATATTTTATTTAAATTACTAACAAGATCCATCTTGTTATCCATAATACTAGAGGGCTTTACACAAGGATCGTAAGCAATAATTTTTACTTCGAGAGCTTTGAGTTTTTTAGCCACAGCCATACCAATATTGCCAAGCCCGATTATTCCAACTATTTTATCTTTAATCTCCATTCCAATTATCTTATTCCTCAGTTCATATCTTCCTCGACGTATTTCTTTATCCATCTTTACAAAGTTCTTGGCCAGAGCAAGAATCATACCCAAAACATGTTCTGCAACAGAATCAATATTAGAGTCAGGCGCATTTACAACTGCGACTCCTTTTCTTGTGGCCATCTCTAAATCTATATTATCAACACCGACTCCATGCCTGCCTATTACCTTGAGCTTAAGTGCGTTTTCAATTACCTTTCCCGATATGATTGCTGTTCTAACAAGTATGCCATCACAATCTGCTGATTCCTTGATTAAAGTCTTTTCATCAAAACCTGAAGCCATAATCACTTTTACTTCCTTCTCCAGAAGCTTGATCCCCTCTTCATGGATAGGCTGCGTGATAAGAACTTTTTTGATTTTCCCCATATTTATTTTCTTCAATGTTCACGTGTATACTTTAGCAACACAATCAATTCCTTTTAATAATCAGCTAAAGTATAAAAAATTATGAAATCTTGAGCTTATAAAACTGAAAATTTTATAAACGAACTCAAATCAATTACTCGAATTAATAAAATATTACTCCCGACCTCTTTTGCGGTCCCTGAGTTTGTACATTTTTTGTCTTAATTCTTGAAGATAAGATATATCAATACCTTTACCTATTCTTTTATTACATTCATCGATTACAATATTTTCTGCCTCCTGGACTTCACGGCAAGCTTGAGCCAGCTCAGGGGCTATCTCATGCGGGATCAGGGCTACACCATGCCTGTCTGCGTGAAGAAGATCTCCTGGTTCTATTTTCAAACCTCCGACATTTACAGGACAATCTATTTCAGTTATGTGCACATATGCATGTGAAACTAAAACATTGCTCGCAAAATACCTGAAACCAATATTCTCTGTCTCTGCCAAATCCCTGACACCACCATTAGTAATAACCCCAATACACCCAAGAGCCATATGTATAGAGGCATTTACACCACCCCAAAAAGATCCTATTGGTTCTTTATCTATATCCTCTATAACCATTATTATGGGAGCAGCAAATTCAGATAACTTTTTGTAATAAGGTGTTAAAAGCTTCTTTTGCTCGTCGGTAGCTGGACCAGTTGCAGAAATCTTAGCTGTAAATGCATATCCTATTATTGGTTCCTTATATTGAATAATACATTTAATCTCAGGCTTCATAAACCCTTCTGTGTTTTTTCTAACATTAAAACTTTCAATAGTATTACATATAGTCGGAGTATCAAACTTTTTCAATTCATTTAGTTGACCTTTAGTTAAAATCTGTGTGGGAAACATCATTATTTTCCTTTTTAAATACTTTTTATTAATTAATAAACATTTGGCAATAATATATTTTGGTTAATTTGTTTTTATCTTTACACCTGCAGGATATTTTTTCTTTATATAATTAACCAATTCAATGGTACGGTCTATAATCGCCGTGCAGTACTTTTCTCCTTTTTTTACCGTAGCTAAGGTAGGATCTCCAATCACTCCATGTTTTAAATCCCTATATTCAGGGGTACTCACAGTCCCTTCATCAAATCGTAAGGGTTTTGAAGAAGCTGACTCTGAGGGATTGCTGACAAATTTGCTATCCAGCAATGGGGTCCCGGTTTCTTTGACAGCTTTACTCATGTCGACATATTCCGGGAAACAATACAGTCCAATCGAAGTCTCCGCTTCATCTGCATGCCAGAATGGTGTATCGAAAATTTTAAAATGTATATCCTTTACCATATTCTGGAACATTACAGAGAGAACAAAATATCCTTCCAATCCCAGTTCCTGAACGGTATAGTTAGTTACAAAAGCTTGACCATGTCCAAAAAACAAAATAAATTTATTGTACCCTGCCTTGGAAGCACCCCGGATTACATCCTTGATTAATGCTCTTAAAGTATCATTTGCCAGTGGTATTGTGCCCGGAAAGTTATGGTGATGATGAGGATGTGCTCCATACCAGGGGCATGGCAAGAGCATTGCATCTGTTTTTTCTGCAACTTTTTCCAGTATGGGAAAGAGCTGCAAGGTATCATGTCCAGTAGGAAGATGCGGACCATGCTGCTCTATGGAACCCAGGGGCAATATTGCGACATCGCACTTTTTTGAGTGCTCAACAACTTCTTCCCAGCTTAAGTATTGCCACCAATAAGACTTATTGTTAACATTATTTTTCATTTTTATAACCATTCCTTTCGCTTCGCTCAAGGCACAAAACGGGATGAAAAACTATTGTCCTTAAGCCTATTTTCTTTTATAAATATATATTGCCAATTTGATTTTCTTTCAGACTTCTTCTTTAATTAATGATTTAATTTATTAAAATAAAATTAAAAAAGTGTTTCAGCATCATTTAACCAGGTAAATCTTTCATCAAAAGATAGCTTATATATTTTCTTTTCCCCCGCCAAACCCCACAGCATATATAATCTGCATCCGGGAACTGCAAGGGTAGTATGAAATCCTTTGGGTATGGCAATAGCTGAATCTTTATCTATTGTATAGTGTTCTTCAAATTTTTTATCAGAGTCATAAGTATGGTGAAGGGCATATGCACCATGAGGTCCCGTTACTTTAAAAAAGTAAATTTCATCAAGGGGGTATTCATTCATGCCCTCTGTATCATGCTTGTGAGGTGGAAAACCAATCCATCCCCCGGGAACTGATACCGACTCGCCAATTATTATATTGTTTGTTTCTGATTGAGGTCCAAAAATTACTCTGACTTTTCTTTTCCAGTTTAGAGCCCCTCTTACTGATTCGACAATATCAGTTGGTTTTATATAAAGAGGACAACCGTTCTCTTCGGAAGGTGAACTATATATCAAAGCGTCCAAACCCTGATTGGTTTCTATTATTATTTTGCTTTGGGGAGGGATATATATAACAGTTGGAGATTCGCTAAATACATTTGACCTTGAACCTGTAATATCTCTTAAGACTTTCCCATTTTTACTTTCAACGCTTGCTTTAAAATCACCTGCCTGTAAAATAAATGTTGATTCAACATCTGTAAATTCATGCTCTAATTTTTTCCCGGCATCTAAAAATATACGGTCTAAGACAAGATAAGTTAGAGAGGAATTCTTATTATTTATAATATTTACATATCCTTTTTCCTCTATGAGCTTGAATAAATTATTCATAATGTTTCCTTAGCCTTTAATAAAAATTATTATAAAAAATATTACTAAATAATTAATAATATAATTAAAACTTTCAATCATTTTGCAATAGCTCTTGCTCAAATCATACTTTACTTATTCTTTGCTATTTGCTGGAGTATTTTTGTTTTTATTATTAAAGGCATCAATAGTCCGGTTTTTAATGTTTTCCAGGTGCAGGGTAAGATTTTTTAAAGAGTTTTCTTTATCTTCACTTGTAATTGCCTCAATTATATTGATATGCTCGTCAATTGCTATTTTAAATCGGTCCAATGAAGGATAGCTGAGCCTGACAATATCTATTAAGTTCCTTAGCTGCATTATTGTCTGTATTAACCATTTGTTATCGGTAGAATCAATAATCATTTCATGAAGAATATTATCCGTTGTGTGGTATTTTTTTGTCTTGCCATTTTCCAGATCTTTTTTACACTCTTTTATCATTTTCAGGTTTTCCAATAACTTTTCCCTTGATATTTTTAAAAAACCTTCCTTTAGGGCTAAAACTTCCAAAACATTTCGAAGATCACAAATATTCGATATTTCCTCTAAAGTCAACTCAATTATTTTTATTTTATTTTTACCGGTAGTTACCATCAGGCCTTCACCTATTAATTTATTTAATGCTTCCCTGACTGGTGTCTTGCTTATTCCAAGTTTTCTAGCAAGCCCATCTACAGAAACTTCTTCCCCGGAACATATTTCTCCACTGAAAATCAGGCTCTTGATTATATTGTAAGCCTGGTCTACTAACCTATAACGATTAATTACATATTCCTTATTTTTATTCATATTATTATCTTTCATTTTTGTATTAAGATATCGTGTATAGTATATCGTATCCGAAATAATTATCAAGTATTTAATAATTCTCTTACTGTGATTAATATTGTATTGTTTCCGGGTAAGATTTAACTTGAAAATCTTAATTTCTCTAAAACCGTAATCTGAATAATTTTTAAGAAGACAGCTTAAGGCCCGGCCCCTTATAGTCTGGAAATCGCAGCCAATAATGCTCTTTTTGAACCTGCAACTGTTACATCAGAATCCTCGTCCGACAGCGGTTTAACTTCAAGTATCAGAGTATTTCCGGGTACTTTAAAATAATTTATACCAATTAAAGATTTGATGAAAGAAGCCAACACATCAATATTATTTTCTCCCCCGTCTATACAAAATCTTGGATGATTGTCTCCAAAGGCAGGATGGTTTTTATTTTTTATAATGCAATTACCGATGTGAATAAGTTTTATAAACTCCCTGGCCTGCTTGAGAGATTGGTCAAAATTTTCTCCCAATATTGGCAGATGAGATAAATCCAATACCAAACCAAAATTTTCAAAATCAGCCCTGATTTCCTTTGCAAACTCTACAGCCATCTTTGTAGGACCTATCAACCTGTTTTTTGCATATTCCTTATCATCAAAAGTCTCAATGATTATATCGATGGGTTTTTTATTCAATTCATTAGACTTTTTTATAGAATAATCGCACAACACCTTTACCGAGTCTACAGCTAAAATCAGCTCATGTTCTATATTATTAATATCAGGTTTAAAGCCTGAAAGTATTGTAAAACCTTCTGAGCCCATATAATAAGCTTCATCTATCAATTCCTTTAAAATTTTAACTGCTTCCTGTCTTTTATCATTATCCCTGTCATTTATGCTTAAATTATTTGATAGTATAACTGTGTGTGCATCAAATCCAATCCTTATATTGGAAATTTCAAGGATTTTTTTAACATTTTTTCTTATTTCTTCGTCATTTATGTGCGCAATTTCTATAAAAGAAAAAAACTCATCTGAAACTAATTTTTTAATTTTTTCTTCTGCTGATTGTTCATCTTTTATTATTTCAGGATAAGCCATAAATGATACAACACCTATATCGGTTTGATAGTCTTTGAAAAACATTTTAATCCTTTCCTTATAATACTTTTTTATAACATTTTTAAGATTGCCAACATTATAATCAATTTTTAATTATTAAAAGCAAAAAAATTAAAATTTAAAAACAATATCTGGCTCCCGTCTGTGATATTTGCCCTATCAACTGAAGAATACCCGTTTGCAGCACATTCGGTTAAAGAAGCTTCTTCAAAACTTAATACATCGCCAAACTTAAATAACATCAGACCTGGTAATGCTATCTTTTCCTGAAAGGCCCCCTCCATATGAAAAGGAATTCCCCTGATATCTAAACAGGCATTATGCGTGCCTTTCCTGCATGCATTACAAAACCCGCAGTAAGTGTATGACATCGCCGTTACCTTATCTCCTTTTTTAACATTTACAACAGCAGCACCGCATTCTTGCACTACACCGGAAAACTCATGACCCAAAATACATGGGTAAGTTGCCGAGGTATGCTGACCTTCCATTACAACAAAATCTGTATGACAAATAGCTGCAGCCTTAATCCGGACAAGAACCTCTGTTGAAGTAATTTCCGGAACTATTCTTTCAATTAATTCAAGGTTCCCTTGTGATTTTAGTACCAGTGATTTCATTTTTTGCATATTTCAATCCTTTTTACTTACCATTTAAATACTTTTATTATTTTATTACAACCCAACAGAGTTGTTATTAATTGTTAATCAGCAGATAAGGATATTACCCCTAGATTTATTATTTCTTTATGGTTGTGCTGGAAATGATGTTTACACCGGTATCCATAAAGTTTATTGCAAGAGTATCACCCATCTTTACAGGAATAGTAACTTGAATTTTTTTAATTTCTTTTACCATTCTTTTAATCATGTCTTTGGGAGCAGGGATATTACTTCTGACAGGAAGCCTTTTAAAAAACTTTGAATTTATCTTTACTGTTGTGGTCATAATTCTTTTTGGATCAAATATTTCATCCTGTGCAAACTTATGGCCCTTTTTGCATTGATTGCCCTTAAGAGAAATTATTCTTTTTTTTATTGAGTCATAATCTATTTCCAACAAGCAGCCTATCGGGCAGGTTATGCATGTAATTTTCTTTTTCACTGACCCTGCACCTCTTTTTTAATAGAAACTTTAATACTGTCTGGTGCAGTTTTTGCTTTGCACTCCGGAAATTTTTTAAAATCATCCTTAGTCATTTTTGCGTATATAAGCTCTCCGGGATTGACAAATCTAACTTTTTTCTTAAATCTGATATTTGAAAATTCTATAAAAGCATTTCTAAGCGGAATACTTGCCCTTATCCTGAAATTAACATCAGATTTGCCGCTGACTTTTTGGGGAACGATATAGGCTATATTTTCTCCCGCTTCTATGTTTATAAGCTTTTTGCATCTCATAAACTTTTCATTCTTTGCAATCTTTTCATTTCCCAGCCCCCCGTTTAAAAAAGACAGGAGGGCCCGCAGT